>JAXJXA010000112.1:0-2140 GCA_036307745.1 Acutalibacteraceae bacterium
AGAGCCAAACAAATAAACCAAGGCAGAAAGCGTAAAAACTCTCTATCTTGGTTTATTTTATATATAATATTCTACAAACTTATAAACGTATTAAAAAGCAATTTTCTTGTTAATATAATCAACAAGTTCATCAATTTTCACTCTTTCCTGCTCCATAGTATCTCTGTCACGAACTGTTACACAACCATCCTCTCTGGAGTCAAAGTCATATGTAATGCAGAATGGAGTACCGATTTCGTCCTGTCTGCGATATCTCTTACCGATAGAACCTGACTCATCGTAGTCTGTCATAAAGTTCTTTGAAAGCAGTGTATAAACTTCATCTGCTTCAGCACCCAGCTTTTTAGACAATGGAAGAACAGCCGCCTTGAAAGGTGCCAGTGCAGGATGAAGTCTTAGAACTACACGGGTATCTTTTTCTGAAATTTCCTCTTCGTCATAAGCCTCGGTTACAAGTGCAAGGAACAAACGCTCAACACCCAATGATGGCTCAATTACATATGGTACATATTTTTCATTTGTTTCCTGGTCAAAATACTCCAGGCTCTTACCACTTGTATTAATATGCTGAGTAAGGTCATAGTCTGTTCTGTCAGCAACACCCCAAAGCTCTCCCCAACCAAATGGGAACAGATACTCAAAGTCTGTTGTAGCTTTTGAATAGAAGCATAATTCATCTGCTGAATGGTCACGCAGACGCAAATTCTCTTCCTTCATATTTAATGAATACAGCCAATCACGGCAAAAACTTCTCCAGTAATCAAACCACTCAAGGTCTGTACCAGGCTTGCAGAAAAATTCAAGTTCCATCTGCTCAAACTCTCTTACACGGAAAATAAAGTTACCGGGTGTAATTTCATTTCTGAAAGATTTACCAACCTGTGCTACACCAAAAGGAACTTTCTTACGGCTTGTTCTCTGAATATTTGCAAAGTTTACAAAAATACCCTGTGCTGTTTCGGGACGAAGATAAATTTCGCTCTTGCTGTCCTCTGTAACACCCTGAAAAGTCTTGAACATCAGGTTAAACTGACGAATATCAGTAAAGTTATGATTGCCACAGTTAGGGCAAGGAATATTTTTCTCACTGATATAGTCCATCATCTGTTGATTATCCCAGCCTGCAACATTTGTTCCATCAAAATCTTCAATCAGATTGTCCGCCCTGTGACGAGTTTTACAATCACGACAATCCATAAGAGGATCAGAAAAACCTCCTAAATGACCCGAAGCAACCCATGTCTGTGGGTTCATAAGAATAGCTGAATCTAAGCCTACATTATACTTGTTTTCCTGTACAAACTTTTTCAGCCACGCTTTTTTTATGTTATTTTTCAATTCCATACCCAGAGGACCGTAATCCCATGTGTTTGCCAAACCACCATAAATTTCTGAGCCTGGATATACAAAGCCTCTGTTTTTACACAGGGCAACTATTTTTTCCATAGTCTTTTCAGTATTTTTCATCGTTTATAAGTCCTTTCTCTATGTATTATAAACCTGTATTATATTTTAATATTTATGTCAAAAAGTGTCAAGGCTTACAGAAAAGTCCAACCTGTAAATACCACACTCTGATTATACTTATAAATTAAAAAGCTCGATATCAAGAATTTTCTTCAAGGTAAGCCTCAAGAATTTCTGTGGCATCCTTGCACAATAATGGACAAGGACGTTTTTTATAATACTCATCTGTACGCTGTGACGGAGTTGGAGAGTTATTTTCCATAGGCTTTAACCCTAAAAGCTCAGCACACACAATAGATCCATTCTGCTCCTTAAATTTCTCAATAAGATTCTGTACCATTTCATATGTATGCTTCTTTCCGTTGTTATCCTTAGGGTCGCTGTAACCCTTTATCATATCAGCCGCCATAACCATTCCTGTTACAGTACCACATACATTTCGTGTCCTGCCAATTCCTCCACCAAATCCGGAAGCTATTATACAGGCTGTTTTTTCGTCAAGCCCTGTAAGGTCACTAAATGCCAGCAATACCGATTGTGAGCAGTTATATCCTTGCATAAAATAGTCATATGCCTTTTGACCTCTGTCACTCATATTCTCAATCTCCTTAAACATAGACTTATACTAGGGAGTATCTGAAAACAGAAAAATGACTGAATATTTCGCTAAGAC
>JAXJXA010000113.1:0-2817 GCA_036307745.1 Acutalibacteraceae bacterium
TATTAGTAGAAATAGACAGTTGTTTTGAGTTTTCAGATACGACCTAATATATTAATCAAAATTTTCCTCAACATACTTCAAAAATTCAGGAGTCTTTGACCAGTACTTAATGCCCCAATTTTCAAAATTCCATTCTTCCATATATTCATTACACTCAAAGTCTATATAAAACAGCTTTTCGTTTTGTACAATAAAGTTTGTTGGAAAATAATCAATATTTGTATTGTTAGCATACAATAGTTTACACATTTCATTAATCTGTTCAAAATAACTATCTTTTATTCTATCTTGTATTACCAGATTAAAAATGGTTTCACCTTCAATATATTCTTTAAGAATACGTTCGTTCGTTATATCCACCTCAAGCATCTCTGGCATAGTACTACCTATATTTTTAAGTTTTTCATAGTCATGAATTTCTGCCTCGATTTTGTTACCAAAATTATAGTAATCACAGGGTTCATGGTGAATCTGTTTTAAAGTATATAATTTTTTTCCATCTGTTGCAAGGTAAGAGTAACCACCTTTCCCTTTACCTAATAGTTTTATAATTCTGTAAGTTTTACCATTAACTTTAAGAAATTCAGTATCCATTTGTGTATCTCCTTTTTGTGCATCTTCTTGAGGAAAAACATCTGTATTCTGTTTGCAGAGCTTTTTTTCTGCCTTTTCTTGTTTTCTGCGATTACGCACTCTTTCAAAAAATCGTGTCATAATAGCACCGCACTTATCTTCCAACACTCCACTTATAATGTTTGCTTTGTGGTTAAAAGGATAATCAAAAAGATTTACTACACTTCCACAACCTCCGGCACGAAGGTTGTGTGCACCATAGTATACATTACATATTCTTGAATTAATTATTGCACCTGTACACATAGGACAGGGTTCGAGTGTAACATAAAGGTCACATTCCCAAAGTCGCCAACTACCTAGTTTTTCACAGGCGTTATATATTGCAATGCTTTCAGCGTGTAACATTGCATTTTGGCTTTGTTTACGTAAATTATAGCCTTTGCCTATGATTTCTCCATTATGAACTACAACAGCACCAACGGGAACTTCACCTTCATCAAAGGCTTTTTCGGCAAGTTTTAGTGCCTCGTTCATATAAAATTCTGTACTTTCCATATTTTACACCGAATTTGCATTAACAAAACACATAATAACAGTATATAGTGTAAAGATAATCATACATGGTGCTGTAAAAACATATGTAAGTTTTTTACTTACAGTAAGCTCTGATTCAGGTTTATCAAATTTAAACAAATCGTTTTTATATTTTTTAATCAATGATATTGCACAAATTAAACCACCAACAATAAATGCAAATACTATTATTGTATCAACTATTCCATATATTTGTTCATTATCTATAGCTTTCATTAGCCATTCACTTGTTACAGCAAGCGAGTTGTTTACAAAATGTAAAATTATAGAAGGAATTATTGAGCCGGTTTTCACAGCTAGATATCCCATAATCATACCTGATAATGCAGTTAATGGAGTTTGCAAAAAGTTTCCGTGAGTAAAACCAAATAATACTGATGAAACGATAATTGCAATTACATCACCATGATATTTTCTTAATGTACCAAGAATTACACCTCTGAAAAGGAATTCCTCAATAATTGCAGGAACAATGGCAATAGAAACAAAATATATAATATTACCTACTATACCATTGACTTCTCCATAGTCACTCATTTCATTTGTATATCCAAAAAGTGACAGATTCATATTCATAAACGCAAGAAGTATGTTCAGGATAAATGTAAAACACATTCCAGCTATAACAAACTTGGTTGTATCTGCAATACTTGTTTTCTTTATTTTTATTACATCATCAAGCCTTAGTCCACTCATTTTCGTGGTAATTATTCCAGTAATACCAAAACCAAGTAAACATACAATAGCATTCAGAATGTAAAAAGCAACAGGCTCAAAACCATTTGTATAATCGGGATTTGTGCTATCTATTGCACCTGTCATTGTTAATGGAAACATAAAAATAAAAGAAATAATATTGGAGATAATTGTAAACAGAATAAGTCCACCACTAATTTTATTTGAAGTATTTCGTAGTGATCTACGTTCTGATTCTATCTTACTTTTCTTTTCCAGTTCTTCTTTAGTTAAAAGAGTGTTGTATTTTCTATTTGAAGGCATTGTTGCATTTATGGAATTACTATAACCACAATTCGGAACAAAACCCGGAGTTTCTGGATTAGTGGCATTATAATTGTGATGGTTATTAGAAATTTCATAACTGTAGTTTGGCGTAAAGTTATTAGAATTTATATTGTTTGTACCATGGTTCAGATATTCAAAATTATTATTTCGATAATTATTATTGTTATCATAGAAATTTCTGTTATTTACATTATTATTAAAGTTTGAATTATTACATATGGGTTGTGCAGGATGACCATTTTGCCTACCCGTATTATAATTATTGTTCATATATAAAACACCTCAAAAAGTATTATAACATTAAAATCAATCAAAAACAATATTTTTACTTTTGTTTACAGATGCTTAACATTTTATATGTTACATAAATTATGCCAACAAGATAATTTTTACCTAAATAGTGTTTAGGTCGTATCTGAAAACTCAAAATAACTGTTTATTTCTACTAATAATATGGGTAATTTCTCCATTTTTCGCCCGAACTCACCTCGTATTAGCGAAATATTCATTCATTTTTCTATTTTCAGATACTATCTAGTATCAAGTACATTGTTTCAGTAAAATGTTGTATAAATATTCGTTATTACTTGATTAAATGCAGAATTGTGATATAATAAAAAGAAA
>JAXJXA010000114.1:0-7994 GCA_036307745.1 Acutalibacteraceae bacterium
CCACCTGATCTGCATTTTCGCAAACCATATCATTCAAATTATAATAAGCAGGGTAAACCTCGCTTAATGCTTTACCTTCAAAGCTGACAGAACTTATAGCTGTAACTTCAGCCTGTGGGTGCATAGTCAACAAACGCACAAGCTCTGCACCAGCATAGCCTGTTGCACCAATAATACCAACCTTTATCATCTTTTATCATCTCTTTCCCAAGCCTTTAAAAAGGCTTGACCTAAACTTTATGCTCGCTCAAAAATTGTATTTATTATATAAATTCAGCACCTAGTTTTTTTAATTTATTAAAGTATTTATCCCGGTTCTTTTCAAATGTCGTTCCTATGGCTTTTGTATTAACAATAACCTTGTATCCTTTTTCTATCGCACCAATAGCAGTTAAAGAAACACAACCACCGCCATCTACACCTATTACCTCAACTGTGTCAACTTTATTATCTAATAAAAAATCATTTAATCTGTCATTTGTAAATGCATTGCCAACATATTTTTCAAATACATAATCAGAAACAATTTTTAAATCTTCCACAAGCTCCACCGCTTCAGTTCCTTCATAAGCTTCAAAGGGAGCAAACCTGTTTATAAAATTTCTCTTCATAATATTCTTTATGTATATTACCAGATTATCTTGATTATCTGCAATAACACGGTTAACCTCTGTAATAATATTATCTCTGTCATATTTAAAATAAGACGAGTGATTTTTTCCAACGCATACATTCTGCATATCTATTACTAAAACAGCTTTAGTCATCTTTTATCATCTCTTTCCCAAGCCTTTGAAAAGGCTTGATCCAAACTTTATTCTCGCTCACAATTTTCTTGCGAAAATTGTGGCTCGGGGGGGTAATAGCCACATATCGGTTACACAATCAGAAATTCACCTTTGTCTTCAAAATCTCTCTTACTTCCTTAACAGCGTTAAGAACATTTGCAGGGCCACCATAAGGACTTCTTTCATTTACACATCTTTCAAGTGAAATTGCATCATAAACACCCTCGTCAAATATATCGCAAACTGCTTTATATTCCTCTATTGGCAGTGTTTCAAGAGTAAGTCCCTTTTCTATACAAACAGCTACCAGTGAACCTGTTGCCTTGTAAGCATCTCTGAAAGGCAAGCCCTTTTTAACTAAGTAGTCTGCACAGTCTGTTGCATTGATAAATCCACCTGCTGCCGCCTTACGCATATTTTGCGGAATAACTGTCATCGTATCAAGCATTGGAGTAAAAGCAGTAAGGCACATTTTAACTGTATCAACAGCATCAAATATAGCTTCTTTGTCCTCCTGCATATCCTTGTTGTATGCCAGTGCAATACCCTTCATAGCTGTCAACAAACCTTGCAAATCACCAAATACTCTGCCTGATTTACCACGAACAAGCTCTGCAATATCAGGGTTTTTCTTCTGAGGCATTATAGATGAACCTGTTGAAAAAGCATCGTCAAGTTCAACAAACTTGAATTCCCATGAACACCACATAATAATTTCTTCAGAAAATCTTGAAAGATGTACCATAATAATTGACAAAGCAGACGCAAGTTCCAAGCAAAAATCTCTGTCAGATACACCATCAAGGCTATTGCGTGTCATACTGTCAAAACCCAATAATTTTGTTGTAATACTTCTGTCTATATTATATGTAGTACAAGCTAAAGCACCACTGCCAAGAGGATTTACATTCATCCTCTTCTGCGTATCTTCCAGACGTGAAAGGTCACGCAAAAGCATTTCTGCATAAGCCATTAGGTGATGACCAAATGTTATAGGCTGTGCTCTTTGAAGATGTGTGTAACCAGGCATAACTGTATCTGCATATTGCTCTGCCTTGTTGCATATAACATTAAGCAACTCTGTAACAAGTGATTTTAATTCATCTATTTGGTTTCTCAGATAAAGTCTTATGTCAAGTGCAACCTGATCGTTACGGCTTCTTGCTGTGTGCAATCTTTTTCCTGCATCACCAAGTCTTTTTGTAAGTTCACCCTCAATAAATGTATGAATATCCTCTGCTTCCATATCAATTTCCAGTTTTCCGCTTTCAATGTCAGCAAGAATTTCATTAAGTCCTTTGCAGATAATCTCAGACTGTTCCTTGTCGATTATACCACACTCGCCAAGCATTGTAGCGTGAGCAATACTTCCTGTAATATCTTCCTTATACATTCTGCTATCGAATGATATAGATGAGTTAAAATCGTTTGTTGTTTTACTTATTTCTTTCTGAAATCTGCCTGTCCACAGCTTCATTTGTTTCACCTCATAAATTAGTATATGGGACGAGCAATAAAATCACCCGTCCCTTTACAATTAAATTGCTATTCAACTAAGTAAAGTACCAATCATATTGGCAAAATTATTTTACTAAGCCTTTCTTTGCTCTTACTTCTATTGGTAGACCAAACAGGTTGATAAAGCCCTCAGAGTCATTCTGATCGTAAACTTCATCCTCATCAAATGTAGCAAATTCCTCATCATATAGTGAATATGGAGATGTTACACCTGCGTCGATAATGTTACCCTTATATAGCTTTAACTTAACATCACCTGTAACTGTCTGCTGTGTGCTATCAACAAATGCTGACAAAGCCTCTCTCAGTGGTGTATACCACTGTCCGTAATATACCAACTCTGCAAAACGGTTAGCTACCAGAGCCTTGTAGTGCTGAGTATCTCTGTCAAGGCAGATTTCTTCCAACTTAGCGTGTGCAGTGTAAAGAATTGTTCCACCTGGTGTTTCGTATACGCCTCTTGCCTTCATACCAACAAGTCTGTTTTCAACCATATCAGTAATACCGATACCGTTTGCACCACCAAGCTCGTTCAGCTTCTTAACGATTGAAACACCGTCCATCTTTTCGCCGTCAATAGCAACAGGAATACCCTTATCAAAAGAAATTGTTACATAAGTTGGCTTATCAGGAGCCTGCTCGGGTGATACGCCTAGCTCTAAGAAGCCTTCCTTATTGTACATTGGCTCGTTTGCAGGATCTTCAAGGTCAAGACCCTCATGTGACAAATGCCACAAGTTTTTATCCTTAGAATAGTTTGTTTCTCTATTAATCTTCAGAGGAATCTTCTTAGCCTCTGCATAAGCGATTTCGTCTTCTCTTGACTTGAACTCCCATGTTCTCCAAGGAGCAATAATTGTCAATTCAGGTGCATATGCTTTAATAGCAAGTTCAAAACGAACCTGATCGTTACCCTTACCTGTGCAACCGTGACAAATAGCGTCAGCACCCTCCGCCTTTGCAATTTCAACAATTCTCTTAGCGATAACAGGTCTTGCAAAAGAAGTACCCAACAGATACTTACCCTCATAAACTGCACCAGCCTTAATTGTAGGGAAAATATAATCCTCTACAAACTCCTTATTCAAATCCTCAATATATAGCTTAGATGCACCTGTTGCAATAGCCTTTTCTTCAAGACCCTCAAGCTCTGTACCCTGACCAACATCACCTGAAACTGCGATAACTTCACAGTTGTTGTAGTTTTCCTTAAGCCAAGGAATGATGATTGATGTATCAAGACCGCCTGAGTAAGCAAGTACAACCTTTTTAACTTCTTTTTTCTTCTTTGCCATTTTTGATGACCTCCTGTATATTATTAGGAATATAATTTTCCGATTAATTGTCACAAGTTATATTATACTCACCTTATGCAAAAAATCAAGATTTATTTGTATATTTATTCAACACCCGTATTTTTTGTATCATTAAACATTTAAAAACTGATTTTCCGTTAAAATTATAAGAATATTATCCATATTTTTCCTTGTTTTTCTAATCCTTATTGCTATTTTTCATTCATTGTTATATACAATATTCACCAACTTTTGTATATTTATTCATATATGCGGTGTATATTGTATATTTTCATAAATGTGGTATAATTGTTTTACGGTATAAATAAAAATTTATACTGTAAATATATGTATGTGAGGTTAATATGAATGAAATAAACAAAACTCTTTATATCCCACTATACGGAAAGGCTACTGTAAGCAAAAAGGGTATAATCCTCAATGACACCAAGGCAGAAGAAATATGGGAAAAAGAAGGCTTTGAACTGCATGGTAAATCAAAATCAAAATGGCTTACATATTATATGGCTATGAGAGCAAAGGTTTTTGATGACTGGACAAAAGCACAGCTACAAACATATTCTAATGCAATCGTACTGCATATTGGATGTGGAATGGACAGCAGAATTGAAAGAATAAGCAATATTAATAATCTGTGGTATGACATAGATTTTCCTCAGGTAATTGAAGAAAGAAAGAAATATTATAGTGAGTCTAATAACTATAAAATGTTCTGTGCTGATGCTTCAAAAACAGAATGGCTGTCTGAACTTCCAAAAGTTGAAAATGCTATTGTAATTATGGAGGGTATAGGAATGTATCTTACAACCCAACAGTTATCACAGTTATTTATTGCATTACAAAAGCAATTCAAAAGGGTCAACCTGTTAGCAGACTTTTATACTGTATTCGGTGCAAAAGCATCTAAGTATAAAAATCCTATAAACGATGTGGGAGTAACAAGTGTATCAGGACTTGATGAACCAAAACTACTTGAGGAAAATAATGGAATTGGATTTATAAATGAAAAAACTATGACACCACCTGACCTAATCAACCAATTAAAAGGTGCTGAGCGTATGTTTTTTAAAGTAATGTTCGGTGGAAAATTTGCCAGAAAAACATACCGTCTTTACGAGTATGAAATAATTAATGCTAATCTCTAATTGAAAAATATAAATTGGTATGTCATTTTACTGATATACCAACAAAACAATAAAATATTAAATTTAAAAGGAGAAATTCACAATGAGTAACTTCAGAGAAATCAAACCAACAGAAATAACAGAAAATCCATTTAAACTGATAGGTACTGACTGGATGTTGGTTACTACAGAAGAAAACGATAAGTGCAATATGATGACAGCTAGTTGGGGTGGTGTAGGTATTATGTGGAACAAACCTGTAGCTTTTACCTTTATCAGACCACAGCGTTACACCTTTGGAATGTTGGAAAATGGAGAATATTACTCTCTTTGCGTTTTAGAGGACGGATACAAAGATGTGCTTAAACTTTGCGGAACAAAAAGTGGTCGTGATATCGACAAAGTAAAAGAAACAGGTTTGACTGTTGAACGCATTGACGGTGTGCCATACTTTGCACAGTCAAAGCTGGTACTAATCTGTAAAAAGTTATATGCACAAGACCTTAACGCTGAAAGTTTAGTTGAAAAATCCCTTGCAGGCAACTACAATGCAGAGGGTACAGACTGGCATAAAATGTATATTAACGAAATTGTAAAGGTACTTGTAAAGGACTAATAAAATGAATAAAACCGTTCTTGTTACAGGTGCCTCAAGAGGTATAGGTGCAGAAATCGCAAGGCAGTTTGCACTAAACGGCTACAATGTCGCAATAAACTGCAATCTAAACATAGAAAAAGCACAGGCTTTAAAAGCAGAAATAACCAAAAACGGTGGAACAGCAGAAGTTTTTAAGGCTGATATCAGTGATTATAATTCTGTTAAACAAATGATTGATAACATTTATAACGTTTTTGGTTTTATAGATGTGCTGGTAAATAATGCAGGTATTGCACAGCAAATTTTATTTACTGACATAACCCCTCAACAGTGGGCAACAATGATTAATACTAATCTCACAAGCGTTTATAATTGCTGTAATTGCGTTCTCCCAAAAATGATTAATCAACATAAAGGCTGTATAATTAATATAGCTTCTATGTGGGGTGAAACAGGTGGTAGTTGTGAGGTGCATTATTCGGCTGCAAAAGCAGGTGTTATCGGACTTACAAAAGCACTGGCTAAAGAGGTAGGTCCAAGTAATATAAGAGTTAATTGTGTTTCCCCAGGTGTTATTATGACAGATATGATGTCATCATTTACAGAGGATACTCTTAACGAACTAACAGAAGAAACACCTCTCTGTAAATTAGGTGAAAGTATTGACATAGCCAACACGGTTTTATTTTTAGCTGATAATAAATCATCTTTTATTACAGGCCAGGTTATAGGTGTAAATGGCGGTATACTTATTTGACAAAAACTCCATAAAAGCAAAACTAAAGCTGTACTATGAGAAAACATACTTATAGTACAGCTTTTTATTACAAATAAAATTCAAAAATAACCTTTATTATCTTAATACAACAACAGTGGTAGGTGGCACTGTCAATGTAGTCCCATCAAGAGTTGCTTGAGCATAATTACCGTCAGCATCTGGATCCTGTGCTGTAACCTGTCCTGCTATTCCGTTATATTCAAGTTTATCCTTTGAAATTTCAGTAGTTATCGTTTCAGTCTGGCTTGCATTATAGAAAATAATTACTCCGCTGTCATTATACTTGGTTACATAACCTGCACCATAATCATTTTCAGTTTCAATTACATCTGTAATTTTTCCACGAGCAATTTCAGGATTCTGTAACTTGAGTTTAATTAACTGCTGATAGGTTTTTATCAAAGAATTTTCATCTTTTTTAGCCTCAGCAACAGTTGTGACTACCGACTCTTCTGCAACAGTTAAAGATACATTGGGTAAAGTGATTGTTTCCCATTCGGAACCGTCCCAAGGCATAGGCAAACGATATGTTCCGTCATTAGAAGGAGCACTTCCTACAAGACCTATTTCTTCTCCATAATAAGTAAATGAATTACCGGGAGCCAACATATAACACATTGCAGCCATTTTCTCTTTGCGTAGGTCTTTTGAAAGAGCTGCACCGCTTCTAGCCATATCATGATTTGACAAGAATGAACTGTCTATTGCATTTTCATTCTTTTCCTCTATAAGCTCTCCCCAGGTTTTTAGGCTATTACATAACTTCTTTGCATTTTCTGCACGAACAGCAGTTTCATATGCACCAATAGCTGCACTCATAGGAAAATTGAATTGGCTGTCTATTCCTGTGGAATACCAATCTGCAATCTGGCTTGTACCAGACCAATTTTCTCCTATAATATATGAATCTTCTTTAAGTTCGTGAGCAGTATCAACCAACCATTTGCAAAACTCTTTGCCGTCATCGCCACCCATATCATAGTACTTGATAGCATCCAGTCTGAATCCGGAAACACCCTTATCAAACCAGAATTTCATTATCTCCTTAATCTCATATCTTACCTTTTGGTTAGAAAGATTAAGTTCTGGCATAGTATCTGAAAAATTAGCCTCATAATAATACTCTGTATCTCCAATAGGATAATAAGTACAACTTCCAACCTTATTTTCTTCTTTTACAATGTGATAGTATTGTGCATAGCCGTCAAGTTTGCCATTTTTAACCTCTTCACAGGCTTTTTCAAACCAAGGGTGCTTGTTTGATGAATGATTTACAACTAAATCTGTAATCAGATTTATACCACGCTCTTTACATTCAGCAGATAGTTTTTCAAAATCCTCCATTGTACCAAATGTATTATCTATGGAACAATAATCCTCAACAGAATACTTATGATAAGACTCTGACTGACAAATCGGAGTCAACCATAATCCGTCCATTCCCAAGTCATTTCCACCGTTTGGGTCACCATCATTTATATAGTCAAGTTTATTAATTATACCCGGAATATCTCCAATACCGTCATCATTTGAATCAGAAAAGCTATGAACAAAAATCTGGTAATAATTTCTATAATTATCTGTCGACTGAACAGCTTCTCTTATCTCTGCTTGGTTATTGCCACAACCGGCAAGAGTACAAGCACTTATTGATGCTACAAGTGCAATAGTAAGAATTTTTTTCAGCATTTTAATCCCCCTTATATTTTGCATAATAAAACAAATATAGTTTATAATATTATTAAGTCATTTGTATGTTTTGCTGTATAATGTCAAAATCTATGATATCACTTTTCTCCAAAATATTATAATTTTTATTTGAAATTAGGGAGTATCTGAAAACAGAAAAATGACTGAATATTTCGCTAAGAC
>JAXJXA010000115.1:0-5630 GCA_036307745.1 Acutalibacteraceae bacterium
ACAAACAAAGAAACCTTATTATCTTCGTTGAGTGCGGTCCACAGCTTATCGGCAAAAGTATCTATATCATCATTTCCAATTTCAACAAGCTTTGGTTCTCCCTCAAAACTTGGAAGTGGATTTTCATTCTTGTTATAAGTATGAATAAATCTACCCTCACCATTTAGTGGACTTGAATATGAGAATGTATATCTCTGACAAGACTCAGGATTACCATTTGCACTTTTGAGTATTGACATAGAAAAATCAAAAGCACCGTCATTTAACTCTACAATACCTGAAATTCTCGGTGTATAGTTAGGACCGTCAGGTTCAAACTCTCTTGTACGAAGTGATTGTTCAAAAGTCTGACCTTTAGCCATTAAATCGTAAACTGTATCTGTCTGATCTCCGTTTGTAACGATGGTTTTATTGTCAAGAACTCTTACAGGAGCGTAAATTATAAGTGATGGATCCTCTAATTTGGACTCGTCAAAAGCCTGTGTTCTGATTCCGTCACCTTCTTCTACAAAAATTCTGTTACGGCTATTTTCACTTCTACCCATAATAAAGTAAGCAATTACAGCATTTTTTCCATCTGCACTTTTACCAATCAAAATACCTCTTCCAGGGTATGGATTAGAAGTAAGCTCTTTTTCTATTGATAGTAATTCCATTGTTTATTTTCCTTTCGTTATGTTTTTAGATGATAATAAAGAAATTTATCTTTCTATTTCTAACTCCAGACATTTCCATTTTTCGCCCATTATAGAATAATACTCAGGTTCATCTAATTGAATATCCTTGAATCCGACTGATTTGTAACAGTAATATGCTGATGAATTATTTTCAAAAACACCTATTGTAACCTTTTTTACCTTTAAGATTTCAAACGCATATTTTAATGAAAGCTGTATCATTTCTTTTCCGTATCCCATACCTCTTTTTGTATCATCTACAATTACAAAACCAAGGCGTAGAACTGTTTTGTTTTCATCTGTGAATCGCATAATCAAATGTCCTACAATACCACTTTCATCAAAGGCTGTGACAGGATAGAAATTATCAGGTTCAATACAGTCCCCGTTACATTCCATATACTTCTTATTTATATCATCCGCTGTAATTGGAAAAGACTCATATCTGTCTGAGCTCCATTTACGGAATGTAACCTCATCCTTAATCCACGAAACAATAGTTTTTGCATCACAGGGCTTATATTCTCTTAATCTCAACATCACATTTCACCTCTGGAAATTCAATCTATCTTATTCTAAATCAGGCTAAGATTTCAGTTGTTTTATTATCTATAACCTTTATTTTATCATCACAGAAAAGTGCTACAGCCTGTGGTAGAATATGCCACTCAGCTTGTTCCATTACTCTTTTCTGTAAAATTTCAGGTGTGTCATCATTTTTAATTTCAACAGCCTTTTGCAGGATAATAGGACCACCATCACACACTTCATTTACAAAATGTGCAGTGGCACCTGTTACTTTTACACCTCTGGAAAGAGCAACTTCGTGTACCTTTAGTCCATAAAAGCCCTCACCGCAAAAAGATGGTATCAATGAAGGATGAATATTAATTATTCTGTTTTCAAATGCCTTTATTACATCTGCACCCAAAATAGTCATAAAACCGGCAAGAACTATTAAGTCAGCGTTTTTATTTTTTAAAAGTGCTATAAGAGCATTATCATATTCACTTTGAGAATTATAATCTTTACGTCTTATAACGGCTGTATCTATATTATTAGTTTCTGCACGTTTTAAAGCATAAGCATCAGGGTTACTTGAGATAACACAGGAAATTATTCCGTTTGTAATTTTACCTGATTTCTGTGCATCTATAAGAGCCTGTAAATTTGTGCCTCCACCTGAAACCAATACAACTATATTCTTCATAGCAAACCTCTTATTCAAAGATTACTTCTTTATCGCCTGCAACAACCTCACCAAGTACAAATGCCTTTTCACCAGCATTTTCAAGTGTTTGTAAAGCTGTATCAACATCATTTTTATCAATAGCAATAACCATACCAACACCCATATTAAATGTATTATACATATCGTGTTCTGAGATATTACCCTCACGCTGAATAATATTGAAAATAGGGAGTACCGGAATAGCTGATTTAGTAATCTTAGCAGACATTCCATCCTTCAACATTCTTGGAATATTCTCATAGAAGCCACCACCTGTGATATGAGAAACTGCCTTTACATTACACTTTTCAATAAGTGCAAGAAGAGGTTTAACATAAATCTTTGTGGGAGTTAGGAGTGTTTCGCCCAAAGGTTTATCAAGCTCATCATAAGTTTTATTGATAGTTGTTTCGTTTATATCAAACACCTTTCTTACAAGAGAAAAACCGTTTGAATGAACGCCTGATGATGCAAGACCGATAAGAACATCACCCTCAGCAAGCTGTAAACCATCTATAATCTTCTTTTTATCTACAATACCAACTGAAAAACCTGCAAGGTCATACTCATCTACAGGATAGAAACCTGGCATTTCTGCTGTTTCTCCACCGACTAAAGCACAACCTGCCTGAACACAACCTTCTGCAACACCTGAAACTATTTCTGCAACCTTTTCAGGTTCATTTTTACCCAATGCCATATAGTCAAGGAAAAACAGTGGCTTTGCACCACCACATACAACGTCATTAACGCACATTGCAACACAGTCAATACCGATAGTATCGTGCTTATCAAGCAGGAAAGCAAGTTTTAGTTTTGTACCAACACCATCTGTACCTGATACAAGTACAGGTTCTTCCATACCGCTGAGATTTGGTTCAAATAAACCACCAAAACCACCAATACCTGAAATAACACCCTCTGTTGTTGTTTTAGCAATATGCTTTTTCATAAGTTCAACAGACTTATAGCCTGCTGTAACATCAACACCTGCTTCTTTGTAACTTTCGCTAAAGCTCTTCATAAGAAAAATCCTCCATAAATGTATTCATCTATTACTTTTTATAACATAAATCAAATAATCTGTCAGCAAAAGCATTTCAACTTTTTACTATCACAATAATACAATAAAATATTGCAGATTATTTTTTTATTTTCATACTGAATTTATCAACAAACTCAATTTCAGGTGTCTTTGTTGGATATTTACCTGTAAAGCAAGCTGTACAAAAATTCACATTAGAATCCTTTGCACAATCCAACAAGTCATTACCTGATATAAACTCAAGTGAATCGGCACCAATTTTACTACAAAGCTCCTTAGAGGTCATTTTAATTGAAATAAGCTCCTCTTTTGTCGGTAAACTTGTTCCATAACAACAAGGTGCTTTAAACTCAGGTGACGCAACTCTTACATGAACTTCTTTCGCTCCTGCTTTTTTGAGAATATCAACAATATGTGCAATCGTTCCACCTCGTACAATACTATCATCAATAATTACAACACGCTTACCTTCTACGGCAGGTTTAAGCACATTTATTTTTATCTCAAAAGTTCTCTTTTTTAAGTTATTTTTATCCATAGAAAGAGTTCTTCCAAGATATTTATTTTTGATAATAGCAACTCCATAAGGGATTCCTGAAGCATTAGCATAACCTATTGCACAGCTTACTCCGCTGTCAGGTACACCACAAACTACATCTGCTTCAACAGGATATTTTTTCGCAAGAGTTGCACCCACATTCATTCTGAAATTATGTACACATAGATTATCCAACACACTGTCAGGACGTGAAACATAAACCTGTTCAAATATACAAGCAGATGTCTTTTGTCCACAATGATCAGTATAACTATGTATACCTGTTTCATCTATTACAACCATTTCACCAGGCTTAACATCTCTGATAAATTCAGCCCCAAGGCTATCAAAAGCACAACTCTCTGAAGATACTATATAGCTGTTCTTCATTTTTCCAAGACATAGAGGTCTAAAACCATTTGGATCACGTACCGCAATAAGTTTGCTTGGGGAAATCATTACTATTGAGTAAGCTCCCTCAATCATATCCATAGCTTTTAATACAGCCTCCTCAATGGAAAATGATTGCAAACGTCTGCTGGCAATTACATAAGCAATTAATTCTGCATTACTATTGGATTGGAAAATTGCACCACCCTCTTTAAGCTCGTCGTGCAATTCTACCTTATTGGTTATCGCACCATTATGTGCTATCGCCAGAGAACCTTTTATATATCTCATCAACAAAGGTTGAACAGCAGCAAAATCCAATTTATCAGATTTATATCCAGAATGTCTTACATGACCAATCGCAATTTTCCCGTTTGGCAATTCTTCAAGAGATTCTGATGAAAATGCTTCAGAAACAAGACCATTATTTTTACAGCATTTAAAATTACCATTGTCATTAACACATATTCCGGCACTTTTTTGCCCACGGTGTTGTAAGGCATACAAACCGCTGTAAACCTCTGCTATGATATTTATATCTTCATCATTTTTATAAATACCAAAAACACCACATTCATCCTGTGGTTTTTCATCCATTAATAAAATATCGTTTATGATTTCACTCACAGTTCATCCACCTTACTTTGAATAGCTTTATCCTTAGCAACTACCCCTGCTTCCATTTCTGCCTTAAGACTATCAAGTTTTTCTGACAAAGAATCATCTGATAAAGCAAGCATTTGAATAGCCAGAAGAGCTGCATTATCCGCACCGTCTATTGCAACAGTTGCAACAGGAATACCCTTTGGCATTTGTACAGTTGCCAACAAAGCATCAAGTCCGTCAAGAGTAGATGATTTTACTGGAATACCAATTACAGGTATTGTTGTATGAGCTGCAAGTACACCAGCAAGATGTGCTGCCTTACCAGCGGCTGCAATAATTACACCAAAACCGTTTGCTTTAGCATTTGAAGAAAACTCCACAGCTTGTGCAGGTGTACGATGAGCAGACATAATATGAACCTCAACAGGTACACCATATTCTTTAAGAGTTTTAATTGCTCCTGATACTACAGGAAAATCACTGTCGCTTCCCATAATAACTGCTACTTTTTTCATAACGAACATTCCTTTCAAATTATCATATTAAAAAATATTATTTTTAACTATACAAAACTAAAAGGCTGTGGTAGTACACCACCACAGCCTGATTTTAGTTCTTGTGAAAACACGCAAGTATCCCACCAATAGGAAACATATTATATGTTTTGCAAATAATACATACCATACAAGATACCTCCGCCAAATAATCACTTACTATATTTTATTGCATTTTGCTCACAATTTCAACTATTTTTCTCTTATTACCAAGAAAAAAGAACTTTTGTGATAGTTTGAACAAATTATTTTAATAAAATCACCAAAACAGGTAATTTTAAACAAACAGTTTTATTATTCTTTTACAACTGTTTAACATCATCGTTATTAAAAATTTCCTTAACAGATGTTGCAAGCCCTGCCAAAGATTGAATTTCTGAAGGAATAATAATTTTTGTTGCTTTGCCATCTGCCGCCTTTTGGAATGCTTCAAGGCTCTTAAGGGCAATAACTTTGTCACTTGGTGAAGCTTCATTCAACATTTTCAATGCATCAGCATACGCCTGCTGTACATTTCTGATAGCTTCAGCTTCACCTTGTGCTTCACGAATTTTTCTTTCTTTAACTGCATCAGCTTGTAAAATAGCAG
>JAXJXA010000116.1:0-3051 GCA_036307745.1 Acutalibacteraceae bacterium
ACAGTATGAAGTGCAGTGCGAAATATGCCGAAATGATTTCTGTATTTTAAATGGTGTTTAGTATTAGTATTAATCAGATAAAAAGTCTTCAGCAATTTGGTCTGCTTTTTGTAGATTTAAACAATAATAATTTTTACCATCTATCTTTTTTGTTATAACAAGATGTTCTTTATCTAATGTTTTTATTCTGTTGGAAATGGTGTTTGAGCACACCGATAAAAGTACTTCTAAATCTTTTTTGTTAATGCCCTCTTCGGAAAATATACTTGCTTGAATTAAAAAAGAATAGAGGTCGCAGAATTTATTATTTACACCATAAGGAAATATTGGTATTAAAGAAATATAGTACTTTAGTTGTGTTAAGCGTTCTTCCATTGCTTCAGAGAGTTTGTGCATAGATGTGTTTATAATATCTGTAAACATTAATACAAATGGTGTTAAATCTCCTAAATTATGTGGGTCATTACATATTTTAAACGCTTCATAATAATCTTTGATATTTTCTTTTATCGAGTATGCTAATCTATATCCTATAATTGGCTCAAATTCTTTAGATAAAAGATAACTGCTAATAAAACGAGAAGTTCTTCCATTACCATCATAAAATGGATGAATGTAACCAAATAGGTAGTGAAAAATCGAAATACGAAAAATACATTCAATAGAATCGTCATATAAAATTTTCAGAGCTTTATCCATACAATTAATTATTTCGGATTCTGGATTTATACCTCTATGAATTTCCTTTTGAGTAGCACTTAGCACACTTGCACTGTCTTTACGAAAGATTTTTCCGTCAGGAAGATTGTCAGGATCATCTTCCTCGATTTCTGAATATACAAGATCATTGTATAATTTCCTTATATTTTCACAAGAATTAATGGGAATTTCTTCTTGGTTTTGAAACTTTGAATATTTCTGTACAAGTCCCATAAATCTTTTTTTACGATTTTTAGTTTCTAATTCGGCCAATATGTTATGAATTTCTTTTCTTGAGCTGTAAACACCTTCAATGTTGTTTGTCAAGATGATTTCATCAATAAGGCACCTTTGAGCAAAATGGTCTATTGCTTTACCTGGTAGAATATCACA
Organism: Acutalibacteraceae bacterium; assembly: GCA_036307745.1. Lineage (GTDB taxonomy): Bacteria > Bacillota > Clostridia > Oscillospirales > Acutalibacteraceae > CAG-964. The sequence goes on from JAXJXA010000116.1 coordinate 1,093, forward strand.
CAAAGTTTTGATTTTTTTATCAATCTTATAAATATTAATTGATTTACTAAATAATGATGGTTCAAGGATAAAAAAAGCATTATGACCATGAATTGGAAAATCAAAGTGAATAGCATATTCACTATTGTATCTCTCGGTATATATTTTTTTATAATTTTTGCTGTCTGAATAAAATAATTTTGAAAGTGGAATATAACTCAAGTTTATCACCTCTTACTATAACCAGTATACGTTAATATTTGAGTGTTATACTTATAAAAAAGAATATCAATTAACAAAAATGAGGTGTTTTTGTTAATTGATACTATATTAGCACAACATAATTGATAAATCAATATAAATTTTATTATGTTTTTATATAGAAATGATTATTAACTTTTAAATAACTTGAATCTTTTGTGATGGTAATCATAAATTTTTTACCATATTAATATAATAAATAATGTAATGTTCGGAGGGAATAGTGTGGATTATTTTTCACTTGTAGGTATATCAATAGGATTGGCTATGGATGCCTTTGCTGTTTCGGTGTCCAATGGGGCACTCACAAAAAATCTAAAAAGACTATATGCTTTAAAACTTGCGTTTTTCTTTGGATTATTTCAGATGGCAATGCCTGTTGCAGGCTGGCTTGTGGGTAAGGCTGGCGAAAGTTTTATAACAAGTGTTGACCATTGGGTGGCTTTTATCTTGCTCGCTATTATCGGCGGAAAGATGATAATAGATTATATTCACGAACTAAAGGATAATACAGTACAGCAAGAGCGTGATAGTCTATCTATCAGAACAATAATTATGCTTGCGGTTGCAACCAGCATAGACGCACTTGCCACAGGAATTATTTTGCCGTCAGCTGTGGGAGCTTCCACACTATTGTTATTATTGATAGCTGTTACAATAATAGGAACAATAACTTTTATAATATGTCTGATAGGAGTTTATCTTGGTAAGTTGTTTGGTTATCTCTTTTCAAAGCACGCAAATTTGTTTGGTGGGATAGTTCTTCTATTGATTGGATTTAAAATTTTATTGGAACATTTATTTATGTAATGAATTATCAGATTTTATAAAGAGAAGTTTGGGATTAAATCCTTGACTTCTCCTTTTTGTGAATATTATACTAACTTTTAAATAAACAGTGAATAAAATACGCTGTTTATTTAAAAGTTCAAAATGATACTGGGTTGACAATATTATTGTATCAATGTAGAATAAATTAGAAAAATAATAGTTTTTCTAATAAAAATAAGTAGAAATTTAATTTAAAAAGGAGATAGTGATATGAGTATCTGGCAAGAATTAGGGATTAGTGGAGGTACAGCAATAATTCTATTAATTGTTTTTTATTTTATTATTAAGTGGGCAGTTAAAAACGGTATTAAAGATGCATATGAAGATATAATTGCATCCCAAAATACCGATTCAATCGAAAATGATGGGGATTAAAAAACTTGAAAAGAATTTAAGTTGAGTAATATCTAAATTAAATATCCTTTGGCTTATTAGTGTGGACTGTTAAGGTAATTAACAGTCCGCTTTAAAATTTTTGTTGCAAGTATTTATTATATGTATTATAATTATAATGTTATTTGAAATTTTTTAGGAGGATAAGTATGGCACATAACGAAGAAAATGAATTTGATAAATCAACACAGGATTTATTAAAAGATAATGAAAGTAATACAGAGATTATTGAAGAAAACGTAACGGAAAATGTAGATAATACAGAAAGTAGCGATGTTTCTGATTCAAACATTACAGAAGATGATTCAGAAACTGTTGTCGAAGATTCAGAAGAAAGTAATTCAGCTGATACATCTGAGGATAATGAAAATTCAGAGTATACTTCACAGTTTGGCGAGCTGGAAGGTTTTGTTGAAGGTTATGAGAAAAATGATTTTGACGGTGGAGTTGCAATAGATGCAATGCCTGAAAAGAAGAAAAAGATGAAACAGAAAA
>JAXJXA010000117.1:0-6700 GCA_036307745.1 Acutalibacteraceae bacterium
GTCATATACAACTTAACAGACTTTCTGGCTACCACATATTTTTTACATCCTTGACGTGCCATTTCATAGCACAGTGGAATTCCTTTTGCCTCCGCCGACAAAACAATATCGTGCTCAGGGCATTTCTTCAAAAGCTCGTTTGCCGCAGCCTCCGTTACTTCTACATCGCCAAACATTATAAATGCTGCTATATCAAGCGTCGGAGAAACCTCACATAAAGGTAGCTTTCTCTTACAACCTGCAATAGACATCTCATAGTAATCCATTATAATTAACTCCTTGCTGAAAATTCCTGTTAAAATTTAAACAATTTAACAAATGCTCTCTTTATTTTTCAAGCCATTGTGGTATCAAGAGCTTTACCTCCAAGCAAATGGAAATGCAAATGAAATACAGTTTGTCCGCCATTTGCACCACAGTTGCTTACAACTCTGTATCCTTCATCAAGTCCGTTTTCCTTTGCAATTCGTGGAATAACTTCGAAAATATGTGCTATCAAACTACTGTTTTCGGCTGTAATACCATTCATATTCTCTATATGTTTTTTAGGAATAATTACAATATGTACAGGAGCCTGAGGTTGAATATCAAAAAAAGCAAGTATATCATCATCCTCATAGGCTTTTTTTGAAGGTATTTCTCCGTTTATAATCTTACAAAAAATACAATCCATAATTCTCATAACCTTTCTATAAAAAATATAAAATAAATACTATACCAACTTGTTATAAAACTCTTCTATAATAATAAAAAACAGTAACATTAATCTACAGATTATTTTATCAAATCAACCTTGTAAATGCAATGTTTTTTAATTATTTTATGAATATTCACTAAATTTTGTAAACAAGAATTTACACAATATAAAAAGTACAGTGTGAATCATTGAAAAAGACTTTATTATATTGTATCATTAATATGGGATTTAATTTATTCAAGGAGTGATATAATGGAAGATAATAATAATCAAAAAAATAATCTTGTCAAGCGGATAGATTCTTTTTTAAAAATAATACCTCTTGACTATCTTTTTGCGACATTCTGTGCAGGCTTTTGTTTCAGCAGTTTTTGTACACTACTTACTGCTGATGTAAAATATACTGACATTTCATTTGTACCTCAAGTTAATTTAGAGCTTGTATTAATTACCACCCTAATAATTTTTCTTGCACTGGTTTTCACATCTATAATAATTAATAATAATAAAATAATTCCTGTGGCATTACTGTCATCTGCTATTTTATTTGGCTGTACACTTGCATTTGAGGGAAGTTATACAAATGAAGAAAGCAGTAAAAATATCTTTATGAACATAGCTATTGGTCTGGTAATGTTTTTTATTGTTGCCTGGATTTGTAAAGATGATAAACTGGATTTCACCAGTATAAAATTACCAAAACACACCAAATGGATAGTTGCAGTTGGTTTGCTTGTGCTTTTTACAGTGTTTGTATCTATCGTTTCAATTTCAAGATACAGTGGATATCTTTCTCACAACTTTGACTTTGGTATTTTTGCTCAGATGTTTGAAAATATGCGAACTACAGGCCTTGCTGATACTACTGTTGAACGTAATACATTGATGTCACATTTTGGTGTGCATTTCAGCCCATTCTATTATTTGCTTTTACCATTGTATATGATATGCCCTCGACCTGAAATGTTATTGGTAATTCAGGCTATGTTTGTAGCTTTTGGAATTATTCCTGTTGTGTTAATATGCAAAAAACTTAATCTTACACAAAGCGTTACAATAATGTGCAGTATTATGTACATATTCTTCCCTACGCTGTCAAACGGCTGTCTATATGATTTCCACGAAAACAAATTTCTGACTGTGCTGATAATGTGGGCAATGTATTTTATAATCAGCAACAAATGGATTGGTACTGTAATTTTTTGTATACTCACACTTACTGTCAAAGAAGACGCTGCAATTTATGTAATGTCTATTGCACTGTATATTATACTTACTCGCAAGCAATATCTTACAGGCGGTATGATTTTGGGTGGAGCCGCTGTGTATTTTGTTTTTGCCACAAGTATGGTTGCTTCTCTTGGCGATGGAGTTATGACTGACCGATTGGCAAATTATATGGCTGAAGGTGAAACAGGCTTTGGTGCAGTTATTAAAACCTGCGTTGCCGATTTCGGATATTTCTTATCACAAGTATTTACTGCAGATAAAATAATGTTTATGGTGTGGATGCTTCTTCCTGTTGCTTTTGCACCATTTATGAGCGAGAAAAAATCTTTGCTTGTATTACTTATCCCAATGCTTGTGGTAGATTTAATGTCAAACTGGCAATATCAGTACGATGTTAAATTTCAATATACCTATGGTGTAGCCGCACTTATTGTATTTATGGCTATACTCGTTATATCGCAGTCTAAAAAAGGTACACAAAACAAAATTCTTATATACAGCGTTTCTATGTGCATTATAATGTGCTTTTCACTGTTTTTTCCTCGTTCAGCTTACTATATGTCAGTTAGCGAATCAAATAAATCTATGGCAGAAGAATATAACAGCCTTATAGCAACAATCCCAACTGACGTTGAAATAACAGCAGACGGTATTTATATTCCACATATGTATAACTTTAAAAATCTTTATCAATATCCAAATTACTATGCAGAAAGTGTTAAGACAGAATATCTTCTTGTTGGTGCCAATAATGTTTCAAACAACACTGATGACCTTGCTACATTTATGGGTAATGACTATGAACTTGTATCGCAATCAGGAGATATGTGTTTATATAAGATGAAATAATATTTTTTTAAATTCTTATCCCTCTAACTTTCCTTTAAGTTAGGGGGATTTTTCAGTAAACATAACTTCAATTTTTTATTTGACATAGTGATTTTCTCTCGCTAACTTGCTTTATTTATGCTATACTATGTTAGTGTGTTTGATATTATAAAAATATGAAAGGGTTGATAAAACGGATGAAACTCAAAATAAAGATTACAACACACTATGGACAAATATTGTAGTTACATTAACGTGCAGTGGCATATTAGCAGTGATTTTTGCAAGGGTATTACGTTTTTTTAACTTCAACACATTGGTTAGTAGTGGGATTTTTACCGTTCTATTGTTGGCATTAGTAATACTTATCGTACTTGTATTTTTTCTTATACGAAAAATAGACATAGACTATGTAATAGAACCGGATATCACTACAAAAATTACACTAGCTATTATATCTGTTGCTACACTGATAACGGTACCAATCGTGTTTTTCTATCCATTTGAGTGGTTATTATATGTACTCGCCATAGTTTATATTGTATGCATAGTGATACTATGTATAACACAAAAATGGAGTATTAAAGTAAAGTTACTAATAGCTTTAGTGTGTGGTATAGTTATGTGGTTGTCAGGCGATATAGCTTGTAAATCACTTGATTTTACTGTAAAAGAATATTTGTATTTTACAGACAGTACTACCGCAGGCTATAACACTGTAAATAATACTAATGCAGATAATAAAGAACGATTTTTTACTGTTTCCAGTAAAGATGAATGTTTTTATTGGTGGCAATCAATGTGCAATTTTTATGCCTTTCAAGATATGACCATTGGAAGTGTAGAGGATTTATCAATGTTTAACGCCTCGTGCAGAAGCTATAAATTTAGTGATAGTATGTATTTTTCCGGCTTAGAAGAATACACCGGTTATAGCTTAGACGGCAGTTATCCTGAAAACTTGAGAGGTGCTGAAGCATATTTTACTGACAATTCCCTATTTGTTATTGCTATAAAATTGGAACACCCACAGGATAGAGTAGAAATAAATGATTTGATATTGGCGAATGGTATGGCTTCATTGGATTATACATACTACAACAACCATAAAACAAATAAAGACTCTATACAAAATGAAAACAATGAATTTTCCTGTGTACTTGCAGTATTAGAGATAGACAAAGAAAATGAAAAACTCATTCAAAAATCAGCAAATCTGGTTGATGAACTAACCGGTGAAATAGTAAATGGAAGAAAAAATATAGTATATTATTAAAGGAGTGATATTTTGAAAAAAATAATGAATATATCCTTTGTAGTGGTATTTCTGTTTTTATCAGTTGTTAATTTCATAAATTTCTCTAGCGATTGCGAAACAGCACCCTACAAAGGTTTAAAAGCGATTTCTGTAAATAAAACAGATAGCAATATTACAAATAAAGAATATTTAGAAAATCTGAATAAAGCATTAAAGGAAATAAATGCAGATTTATTGTATAAAACAACAGATTTTAACAGTGATAAAACTTCGTATTTGTTGTACAAAACCAATAATACTAAAGATTTTCTCTCAGGCTTAAACTTAGAAAATAACGGTGTTTTGTCATCGTCTTCTCAGTGCTATTCTACTCTATCATCAGTAAGGGGTATGGATAAAATTATGCCTGTGGGCTTGTCATCTGCTTTTTGTGATATTACTATAATGGATATCAGCCTAATAGAACAGTATAAACTGGATATATGTACTTTTTATACTAAACAGGAAAATATATATCTTGTTATTGATGCAATAGAAAAACTGGGAGCAACAGCAGAAATAGTAGAAGATAATTCTTCATCATTAATAGCTGAACTTTCCCAACCACTTTTTCTATTATGCCTATTGCTTGGCATTAGTATTATTTTGTATGCCCTTTCAATAAAAAGAAAGTATGCCCTGATGAAACTAAACGGCTATTCATCTTTAGATATTATTTTACATCAGTTAAAGGAAAGCCTGCCTTTTTTGCATTAGCTTTTTTAATAATACAGTTGCTAAACTTCGGGTTGGTAGGTTTAATGTATAAAAATGCTATTATTCCTTATTTTAAATACTGTATACAATATATCTTACTTGCTGTTGTATTGGTGCTGGCATTGTTCTTTATACTAATAAGCATAATTGCAATGACCACAAAAGGATATATGGAAATTAAGGGTAAAAGCAGTAAAAAAGCTGTATTCGCTATTATGGCTGTAACTAAAGTTGTTGTAATGTTTATGTTAGTATTTTCATTAACAATCAGTTATTACAACCTGGAACTTTCATATAAAATGTTTACACAAGCAAACAACTTAGAACAGATACTAAAAAATAGAGTTGTTACAAGTATTAAAACAACTCAAGAGGATCTATTCTCTAACGAAAAAATGGAGGAATACAATAAAAAAGCTGAAGAATTTTATAATCTAACACAAAATAAATACAATGGTGTGTATATTGACAGTATGTATTACCAAATAGCACCTGACGGTGTTAGTACTTTCGCAGACTTCAGTGGTTCTCATTTTATAACAATAAATGAAAATTACCTGTCTATTAATCCTATTCACAAGCCAAATGGCGATGAAATAACATCGTCTGATTTTGCAAAGGATAAGTTGAACATATTGGTTTCACAAGTTAGAAATTATACTGTTAACGATATAATTGAAATCTATAAACCATACTTAGAATATTATACACAAGATAATTTTGAAGAATATGTTAATGTAATAGTATATAAAGAAGATGAAATCATTAACAACTTTAATGCGAATACAGGACAATTCACTCTGGGGCAATTAGATAATCCAGACATAATTATATATGATTTTAAATATATGCCGAATGGTATATTTGCTGGTTTTACAAACAATTACTATATGATAGAAGTAGCAACAGATGAGCCATATAAAGAGCTTCTGCCTCTTCTTGAGGAAGTGGGATTGGACAGTGTGATAACAGAAACTCCATATGTATCCAATACATTTTCTGATGCAGTAAGTATGCGTATTATGATTTTTGTTTATGAGATGGTTTACACAATTATTTACATACTAGCTTTGGCAGTTATTTCTATATTTATGGCAAAAATTTATATAGAAAACAATCGTGAAAAAATAGCGGTGCAAAAGCTGTTTGGTATGTCCTTCTACTCAATATATGAAAAATACATTATGCTCTTTGCCGGTACAACATTGGCTATATCAGTAGCATTAATATTCGGACAAAGCATAATGGGAATTACACCTCAGATTGGTTGCTTTATAGGGGTAGTAATTTTTGATTTATTAGTATTTATTCTAAGCGAACGCAGACTTTCAAGAGAAATTGTACTGAACACATTAAAGGGGGAATAAATAAATGGCTATAATTTCACTTTCAAATATATGCAAAAAATACGATGAAAACATTATATTTGATAATTACTCATTAGACATTGAGCAAGGAGAATTTGTTTCTATAATGGGAAAAAGCGGTGCCGGTAAATCTACACTGCTAAATATTATTGGTCTGTTGGAGAAACCAGACAGTGGTGATATAGTTATAAACGGAGTTAAAAATCCAAAATTCCAATCATCCACAGGCACAAAATTATTAAGACATCATATTTCCTATTTGTTTCAGAATTATGGATTGGTAGAAAACGAAACCGTAGAGCAAAATCTTAAAGTAGGTACCAGATATTTAAAACTCAAAAAGGAGCAAGAGAATAAAAAAATCAGCGAAGCTCTGGAATTTGTTGGACTTCAAGGTTATGAAAAGAAAAAGGTATACAAATTAAGTGGTGGTGAACAACAAAAGTGTGCCATAGCTAAAGTGTTACTTACAAAACCAAAAATCCTTTTATTAGATGAACCAACGAAAGGATTAGACGCATATTATAAAAATAATCTTGTTTCACTAATATTAAAATTAAAAGA
>JAXJXA010000118.1:0-3577 GCA_036307745.1 Acutalibacteraceae bacterium
AAAATAGACAGTGCTTTTAATTTTTCAAACATCCCCTAAAACCAATAAATAAGATCAATCATAAAAAATTTGACGTTTTGTCATCAACAATTCCTAAAAATTCTTTTGACATCCAGCGTTCTTCACGCGTATGAAACATAATAACAGAGTCTTTATCTTTACGAATATAGCAATCTAACTCTTTTTTCAATGCAAATGCATTTTCTCTACTTAAATTCCCCTCAAAAACAGAATTTTGAATATGAGTGAGATATTTTTTACAAGTTTTGAAAACCTTTGGCAAAATTTTTCTACCTCGCTCGTCTGTTATTATATCATAAACCAATATTACATACAATACTACCACCAAATTTCAAAACCTTTATATTCTTTTTCGCCTATTATATGTTTGATAAGTTTATATAGCTCAAGCCTAATCAAAAACTGATACGACACATTTTTATTAAGTTCCTTATGAAAAATTGTTGTCTTTAATTTTTCATCAAGTTCTTGCATTATGGTTCGTGACGCTTTTTCTGTCAGCTGTAATCCGTTTAAACCTTCGGTAAAACTTTTCTCAGTTATTTGATTTCTGTTTAGCAATGAAAAAATAAGCCTGTCTGCTATAATTGGTTTAAATACTTCAGAAACATCAAGTGCCAGAGAAAATCTTCTTGCACCGGGTTGATGAAGAAAACTGATAGTTGGATTAAGTTGAGTTTTATAGATTTCTGAAATAGTTTTTGTATATACCAATGTATTAACGTATGAAATAAGACTGTTAATCATATTATCTGCCGGATGATATACACGCTTTTGAAAATCTATATTCTGATCAATTATTATATTCCACGCTTTATAATATTCTTGACGAATATTACCTTCGACCCCCATTAGGGCTTCTATTGATGTAACATTATCCAAACTTTTTCTATAATCTGCAATATTATTCATATACGCAGAAACATCTTTGCCTCTTCCGTTATAATATCTCAAATTTCTATAAATATTATATGAAGCCGATTTAATAAATTCTTTCGCAATAAACAAACGCTCAGAATAATCATTATAAGCAAGAACCTGCTTAACTAATAATTGTCCTGCGAGTTTACTTTCTTTTGGATAAAAAGAACCTATATAAAACTGATAGTAATTAAAAAAGTGAGCTATAACATTGTGTTTTGATAAAAGAGAAAGAAGTTTTGATGTAACTGTAATCTCATTCATAAAATATATTTCTTTTATATTTTCTATTGGTAAATCCTTGGTTTTTCCATCAAAAGTGGTAAAACGCAAAGTATTATCTTTTTGAACGAGATTTCCGGAAGAATAAAAATAATAACTTTCCTGCATATTCTCACCTCATATACTACAAAAATCATAATATGCACATAATTTACAGAAACCTTTTTTGTCATATAAAACTGGTAACTCTAAAGATATAATTCTTTTTATATCCGATATAATTTCATCTAGCTTTATTTCATCATCCGCGGTTAATTCAACTTGTACACTTTGTTTTAATAGAGGATAATCTATCTTACCTTTCAGACCTAGCACTCCCCTATTTTTTAGATAATACAGGTAATATTTTACCTGCCATATACTTGCTTCTTCGATTTTTCTACTTTTCTTTATCTCGTGCAAAATTTTATGCTCTGCTATATAGTCGATATTAATTGTATTATCAATCATAATATGCTTTCTTTTATTTTTATAGGTACTTTCATCAATTATTTTGCCTATTTTTACATTCTCGCTTTCATTTTCAAAACATAGCTCATTTGAAAAATACCACAATTTTCTATGACAAACAAAATAATAGTAAACTTGCATACCAGTAATATCATTTTCTAACATAAGTACACCTCATACTATGTTTATATAATCCCTGCATAGATGTTAGATAAAATTATCCGTATCATTCACATCTGAATTTTTCTCATCTTTGCGAGTAAAAGCAATGCCTCGTTCAGAACTGTATTCGCAATTTTTTATTACAGGAATCATACTATATTTTGTACGAACATACTCAACTGTATTTGCTTTTGTGGCTCTGAAACGTGATATTGATACTGTCAGATTATTGATAAATTCATTTGCTTTAAGTTTATCTTCCATTGATGACTCTTTGTCTGCTATGATATTTTCCTGATGAGATATTTGCTCTTTCATAGAATCATATATTCTCTTTGGTATAGCATCTATTCTGTCAATATTTCTTAAACCATCACTCTTACTCTTTAAATAATCTTCTAAATTTTCAAAATATTCCAAAGCATCACAATATTTACTATAATACTTAGAGTTTTCAATATTCTCAACTGTAAGATATTTATCAATCAACACTGATTTTTCAGTTTCTGAAATCACCCCGTTTATTGTCATAACAGCTTCTTTTGATAGTTTATAAACTGTTTCATCTGTAAAATGGAATTTTTTTGCATTGCCTTGCAATTCTGTAAATACATAACAGTTAGTAGAAGAGAAATCCTTTTTTCCTTTTCTGTTAACTCTGCCAAAACGTTGAAACAGAGAAAACAAATCTGAAAGTTCTGTAAACAAAATATCAAAATCAATATCAAGGCTGGCTTCTACCACCGATGTTGAAATCCAAATTTCTGTTTTATCTTTATTTTTAGAGGCTCTTAATATTTCTTCTTCTTTCTTCGCTCTGTCTGATTTTATAAAACCGGCGTGAAATAGGTTAACTTCCATTTCATCCCCATACATTTCAGAAAGTTCGCTGTAAAGTCTATCAGCAGTATCTATTGAATTACATACAACAAGAAATTTCTTTACACTTTCACATTTTATTTTCTGTATGGTATCAAATATATCGGAGGATTCAAGAATTTTTTCAGTTACCTGAACATTATGACGCAATTCACCGTATTGAGAAAAATCCTCTGTTTTTACATCCTCACCAAATATTTTATACAATTCGTTCCTTACAAATGGTGGCAGTGTTGCAGTTAAAATAGCTATTTTACCACCAAAATTATGTATAAGTTTTATTGCGTAAATGATTGCTGCAAGAAGATCCGGTGAATACATTTGAATTTCATCAATAATAAACTTGGAGTATGAAGCTGTTGCAAGTTTGTATTCATATCCTGGATATTTCAGTACAAAATCGAATATCTGATCCGGCGTACAAACAGTAATTGGCAATGACATTTGTCGACTTCGTGTAAAATAATCAAAATCAAATTCTTCACCATCATTTTTCAAAGTTTCTGCCATATACTTTGACTTCATATCAGAATGTATAATAGCAACTCGGTTTTTATAGCTGTCGCCTGATAATTTCTTAATTCTGTCATACATTGCATTTATAGCAGTTTTTAAAGGCAAAACGAAAAAGCATTTGTTATTACCACACCACATCAATCCTGCTTCTGTTTTTCCCATACCAGTTGGTGCTGTGACAATAATATTACTGTCTGAATTCTTACTACAAAATTTTTGTAATTCCTTAAGTTTTATTGAATTTTCACTTTGCCACCTGTGAAGAGACTCAATCAAAAAATCATTTGGATGTTCACATATTATATTGGCACTTGCACTATAATCACACTTATGTAAAAAACCTTTC
>JAXJXA010000119.1:0-2104 GCA_036307745.1 Acutalibacteraceae bacterium
AAAATAGAAAAAGTGCTGGATTTTTGTTTCAAAACGAGTGATTTCAAGGCAAAAACCGCAGAAAGCACCGCTTTGGGGCAAAATAGACAGTGCTTTTGATTTTTCAAACAGCCCCTAATATCATTTGTTATTGTAACCATTCATTAGATATTTAATGTTATTTATGGTTATGTTATTTCTTCATAAACAGGATTTTCGTTGATGATAGCGTCTGACTCAATAGCAGGTTCAGTATTGCTTTCGTAACAGCTTTTTGCCGCTTCAACTTTCTCTACATATGCTGCCGTTTCCGGATACGGTATGTAGTAAAGTGTTTCTCCGTCAGTAGAGTAGTTGCTATCCTCAAGCCAACCGTCAACGGCTCCAAAGCCTGCATTATAGGCAGCAACGGCAGTTTCTTCCACGGAGTATTTTTCAAGAAGAAATTCAAGGAAAATACAGCCATATTGAATGTTGATTTCGGGATCATAAAGTTGTGAGGTGTCCATTGTCACTTCACCGTTTTTATATTGTTGTAACCAGTCAAAGGTGTCAGGTATAAGTTGCATAAGTCCTAATGCTCCGGCATTGGAACCTGCATCAGGATTAAAGTTGCTTTCTGTTTTTATAATTGCAAAAACCAGATTAGGATCAAGGTTATACTCTTGTGAGTATTTATATACATATTCTGAGTATTCTTTTGGATAAATTGATTTTTTCAGCTGTTGCCCTGAATTTATAAGCATTACGATTACAACTATAAGTGCAACTATAACCAATATACAGGATATGCCAATAGTTATTGCAACACCATATCCTTTGTTTTCATTCTGGGTACTCATACAGTCACCTCTTGTTTATGATGTTTATTACTTCATCTGCCTTTTTGTAAATTTCATCTAAAGAACTGCTTCCGTCAAATACAAAATCGGATTTTTCTACATAAAAACTATCTTGCATTTGAGCATTGATTCTTATTTCTGCATTTTCTGAGGATATATTGTCACGCTTCATAATACGTTGCTTTCTTATTTTAACAGGGGCAATCACAGCAATTACATAGTCACATATAATATCCATCTTGCTTTCAAATAAAACGGCTGCATCAAATATTATAATTGGGTCACGGTTGTTACTTCTGATAGTATCTATAGTTTTAAGAACCTGCATACAGATCCAAGGATGGGTTATATCATTCAGCTTCTGTGTGTTTTCTTTTGTTGAAAATGCTCTCTTAGCTAATAGCTGACGATTCAGTTTGCCGTCAGCTTCAATGATATCATCGCCAAATACTGTACAAGCCTGCCTAAGACAAGGGCTATCAGACTCCAGAGCCTTTTTTCCTATAACATCAGCATCTATTACAAAGCAGTCTTTATTTTTAAAATGTTCAGTAATAGTTGATTTACCTGAACCGGTAGGTCCTGTAATTCCTATAACTGTATAATTACGCAAGTTCAATCACCTCAAATCCTGCTGAGCGTATAAGCCTGTTGTAAACAGCAAGCCCTACACCCTCTGTTTCAGGACAACGTGCGTAAACTGTTTTAAGTCCCATTTCGTCAAGTTTTCTCAATGCATTAAATAAATTGTGTGCTTGTGTAGTGTAGTCGTCTTTTTCTCCTAGTATAACATAAGGTACTTTTAAAGCCTTTACGTCATTGATGTAACAAAGTGCTCCTACATTGTTTTCATTACAGTTGTTTACATAATTAATATATTCATCCGAGTTAGCTTTTAATATTACTATGCGGGCTTTTGGTGCATAATGTTTATACTTCATTCCTGGACTTGCTACTATAGCATCTTTATCCAACATATGTGTAACGCCTTTGTCTATCTCAATTTTTCCGATTACAGATTCAAGTTGTTCAACAGTTATTCCGCCTGGTCTTAATAAAACAGGAGTTTCTTCTGCAACGGTAATTACAGTGGATTCAAGCCCTACATTACTTTCGCCTCCGTCGATTATAAGGGGAATTTTTCCATTTAGGTCATTAAAAACGTGAGTGGCAGTTGTGGGACTTGGACTGCCTGACAGGTTAGCAGAAGGTGCCGCCAGTGGAACTCCTGCATAATTTATAATATCCTGAGCTGTTTTATGTGACGGAAAGCGTATAGCTAC
>JAXJXA010000120.1:0-3317 GCA_036307745.1 Acutalibacteraceae bacterium
AATGGGTAGCCTCCTACTCGATTGAGATTTTGAGATATACAATAATACTAAACACCATTAAAAATACAGAAATCATTTCGGCATATTTCGCACTGCACTTCATACTGCGTACTCAAAAGGCGACAGCCTTTCTGTGTATCAGTATTTGTTCAGTACAAAATCTGCTCAAAAATCTTTTACCGATTTTAAAACGGTGTTTAGTATAATACCTATAACTTTTCCATTATAGGTATTATACTACCTACATCTAAAAGAGGCTTATTACTTAATTCCAGTATATATATACCATAGTTTCTTAAAAAATTTTTTATATCAAAATAATTTTTATGTGCACTTACAACTCCTGTAAAAGCAAGTATATCATTACTGAGTTTGCCACAACAACCACCTATAAAACCATAATCATATCCATACAGGCTTATATGCCCACTTTCAATTAATAAAACATCTATCTTATTAATCTGACAAGCTTTGTAAATACTTGGATCAGCTGTTATTATAGCATTTTCAGACACCACAGCTGTTGAACATTTTGTATAGCCTTGTTTGACATCTATTATTTTTATATTATTTTTATGACAATAATTTTTTATATCAAAGTTGGTGTATTTTTTATTGCAGATAATTTTCTGCCCCAATACAACGTGGTTAAATTGTACATTGTGTGGATATGATGCTTTAAGTCTGGTATTTGTATGATGTATATGTAAACCCGTATTTTCTACTTCTAAAGAAAAAAACGGGATATTTTGTTGGCACACAGCAAGTGTGCCTCTTTTGTAATATGAACATTGTAAATCCGTATGAAAACGTTCATAATACGGTAAACTTGCAAAAGCATTAGTGGTAAAAGTATTTACTCCTATATTATTGAGTTCATTAATTAAATATGAATATTCACCCGAAACAATAACATCTGTAACTCTACCAACAGGTAAGTTTGGACATACAAATTGATTTACATTCATAAGTTATATTCACCACCAAACTATAATGCACGCAATGTTTCAGCAGGTTTCAGCTTAGCTGCTTTAAGTGCAGGATAAACTCCGAACACTACACCGGAAATTATCGAAAATCCACAGGTAATCAAAATTATTGATGTATCAATATTTATTGACACATCAAGCAAAACACTGCCAAGATAAACAAGCCCCAAAGCTATTGCTGTACCTGTTACACACCCAAGAATTGAAAGCATAAGTGCCTCACCTAAAAACTCTCTGACTATAATAAATTTAGTTGCACCTATTGCCTTTTTTATTCCTATTTCACGTTTACGTTCTCCCACCGAAACAAGCATAACTGTCATAATACTAAGTCCCGCAACAATGAGAGAAACTGCACCAACAGCAGAAAGTATGGATGTAACAATATTCAATATATTTGTCAAAGATTCTCTTTGCTTTGCAAGGTTGTTTACTATATAACTGTCGCTTTCTTCGCCGTTAAGCATTGTAAGACGACGTTCAACTGTTTCAGCAAGAGTAGTAAGATCAGCATCATCTGTCGATTTTATTATAATCTGGTTGTAATTTGTATAGCCTGTGAGACTTTGCATAGTGGTATAAGGAATGTAAACAAAATTAGGTACATAATTTCCCATTGCAGACTGTAAAAGTCCACTGCCTGTTTTTATTACACCAATTATAGTGAAAATCTGCGTATTTCCCTGCAAAACAAGTGTAACTTTATGCCCTACAGCATTATCTTTTCCATACATTTTTTGGGCAAAGGTCTGGTCTACCATACATACAGGGGAATTCTCAGCTATATCTTTTTTATTTATCTCTCTGCCATATAGCAGTTGTAATGATACTATATCCTTTGCATTACTATCAATTCCCCATACTACAGAATTCTCACTTTTACCAAAAGACGATAAAGCCTCTGAACTTTCCATAAAAACAGGGGTAGCACTTTTTATTCCATTGGTATATTTTACCGTGTTCAATTCATCTGTTCCTAACGGAATGTTTCCGTTTTTTACAGCAACTGTCAATCCACCCAATCCAAGACTGTCAAGTTCAGTATTAACAGATACTGTACCAAATGAACCTATACTGCTTATAATTATAACAGAACAAACACCAATAGCAACACCCAAAATTGTTAGTATACTTCTTCCCTTTTTTCTGAAAAGATTTTTAACAGGATAAAGCAAAAATTCTTCAATCATTTTCATTCTCCAATAGTTTATTTATTTTTATACTATTTTTATTACTTATTTGCTCAGGTGAATTAATGATAAGATCGCTGTTTTTTAAGCCTGATAAAACCTCAACACCATTTTCATACTCATTTCCTATTTGCACCGTTTTTTTTACAGCTTTTCCATTACTGTACATATATACTATTCCTTCTTTTTCATCAGTCATTTCAATAGCTTCATAAGGAACTATAATATCGTTATCTTTTACATTTGTTACAATAGTACATTTTGCTGTATATCCCTGTTTTATTTTTTCATCCGGATTATCAATACTTACTGTAACATTGACAGCGGTTTCTTTTCCTGTTGTAGTAACTACCTGCTTTGCTACATTGTCAACTTCTAATACAACACCACTATATTTATTACCATCAAAAGCTGTTCCGGTAATTTCTACCTCCTGTCCTACTTCTACATTTGCTATTTTACTTTCGCTTACAGGAACACTTACACACAGATCTTTACTGTTCACTATTGTAACTGCGTCCAAGTTATTAGCAACCGTATCATCTGCTTTAACAGCTACATCCAAAACCGTACCAGAAATGGGAGCAACTACATTTATTGTCTTTTTATCCACTACTTCTGATAAAGCACCATTTAAATTTACAGAACTAGACGATAAGTCGGTTATCATAGAAAAAAGAACTTGATCTTTTTTTACATACTCACCTTTTTCAACCTTTACATTTTTTATAACTCCTGCTGTAGTCGGATTAACCTCGCAGGTTTCTTTATATTGCACCTTACCAGAACAAACCACAGTATCTTCTACTTTCGTTGGTGTAATCTTATAAACATCAACAGCATAAACGCTGTTTTTCACCACCATTCCGCTAAATAACACCGTGATTACTAAACTAGCTGTTATAACCAGCTCCAAAATTATTTTCTTCATCTAATCAGCCCCTTATTGCTATTATTTAAAAATAAGGGGTAAATTATTTACAGTTATAAAAAATTATTGAGTAGACATTTTTATAATAAAACAGCTCCACTTCAGGATTAATACTAAGGGCTGTTTGAAAAATCAAAAGCACTGTCTATTTTGCCCCCAAAGCGGTGCTTTTCTGTGATAAAAATCCTCGAAATACGTCAGTATTTC
>JAXJXA010000121.1:0-1915 GCA_036307745.1 Acutalibacteraceae bacterium
ATTTCTGTATTTTAAATGGTGTTTAGTATTAAATATTTATATGGAGGTATTATCTAAAATGAGAATTCTTTATTGCACAAGTGAAGCAAATCCATATGCCGGTTCCGGAGGACTTGCAGATGTTGCAGCATCACTGCCAAAAACATTGCGTCAGCGTGGTGTGGATTGCCGTGTTGTTATGCCCCTTTACAGCGATATTCCACAGTATCTCAAAGATGGAATTCACTATATAACAAACTTTACTGTACCTGTAGCGTGGAGAAGACAGTACTGTGGTCTTTTCTGGGCAGAGTATGATGGTGTTACATTCTATTTTATTGATAATGAATACTATTTTAAAAGAAAAGGTCTGTATGGCTTTTATGATGATGCAGAGCGTTTTGCATTCTTCTCAAGAGCAATTCTTGAAATGTTGCCATATATAGATTTTCATCCCGATCTTATTCATACAAACGATTGGCAGACAGCACTTGTGCCTACATATTACTATCTGTTCTATTCAAAAAATCCTTGGTATCACAATATCAAGAGCCTTTATACAATTCATAATATTCAGTATCAGGGAATGTATGGTTGGGAGGTTAACACAGAATGTGTTGGTATTCCTGCTGATTGTACAAAGATACTTGAGATGGATGGCAAGCTGAATATGTCTAAGGGTGCTATAGAAACAGCAACAAGGGTTTCAACAGTAAGTCCTTCATATGCAGGTGAGATTCTTGACCCTTGGTTTGCACACGGACTTGAGCAGATTTTGAAGCATAGATCATACAAGCTGTGTGGAATTCTTAACGGAATTGACAACGACAGCTACAATCCCGCTACTGATATGCATATGTATGCAAACTTTACACCTGAATATCCACAGGGTAAGGGTGAGTGTAAACGCAGACTTCAGGAAAGACTTAATCTTCCTCAAAGAGGAGATATCCCTATGATTGCAATGGTTACACGTCTGGTAAGCCATAAGGGTCTTGACCTTGTTCGTGGTGGTATTGAGGATATTATATATCACAACGATATACAGTTTGTTGTACTGGGTTCAGGTGATAAGGAATACGAGGATTATTTTTGGTATCTTAACAATAAATATCCCGGAAAGGTTTGTTTCTGCCCTGGTTATGTTCCTGAGTTGGCACGCAAAATTTATGCAGGTTCGGATATATTCCTTATGCCTTCTAAGAGTGAGCCTTGCGGATTGTCACAGATGATAGCTTTAAGATATGGTAGTATCCCTGTTGTTCGTGAAGTTGGTGGATTAAGAGATTCAATTCACGATAGTCAAGATGGCTATGGCAACGGCTTTACGTTCAGAAATTATGATTCTATGGATATGAATAATGCACTAAGACGTGCAATTAACGGTTATTGGAACCGTGATGGTTGGCGTTCACTGGTTTACAGAGCAATGACAAGTGACAACTCATGGGGTCGCTCAGCCGGTGATTATATCAATGTATATCAGGATACTATTGATAACTGGAGATAATATTATTTTAAAACAAAAAATGCAGATGTTTTCATTAAAGCATCTGCCAGGTTGTAAAAAAGCCCGAATTTCAATTTCTGAAATTCGGGCTTTATATTTAGGCTCTATCACAAATGTTGGGGTAGATAATTAAAGTTTAGGTCAAGCCTTTTCAAAGGCTTGCGGCGACGGCTTTAGCCTAGTGGTGTGACCATTCAAAGGCAGAGCCTTTGCAGGTTTTAAGGACAGCGTCCTTAACGAAATATTCTTCAATAATCTTTTCTACCCCAACATTTATTAAAGAGCCAAATTTTTGAAATGTATTATACTAAACACCATTTAAAAACAGAAATCATTTCGGCATATTTCGCACTGCACTTCATACTGCGTCCTCGAAAGGCGACAGCCTTTCTGTGGATCAGTATTCGTTCAGTACAAAATCTGCTC
>JAXJXA010000122.1:0-2776 GCA_036307745.1 Acutalibacteraceae bacterium
AATATTCTTCAATAATCTTTTCTACCCCCAACATTTATTAGAGAGCCTGGAAAGTTTGTCCACTAATTATTAATCTTTTACCCCAAATACCTCCGATAGCATTATTGTTTTCAATGCCCAGTTGAAGTGAGTTTTATATTCATTCATACGTTCATTTCCTATGCTTCCGGAAACCAACTTCTGAGAATCTTTCTTCCAATTAAGAATAGAATATGCATCATCTAAGTTTTTGGGTGAAACCTTATAGGCGGAATTCACTATTTCTATCTGTTTGGGGTGAATTACAGTTTTACCTACAAATCCGTTAAGAATATCGTCGGTTAATTCATTTTTTAAGCCAGTATCCCATCCATCCCCGTTGTAGTATTCCCAAACAGGTCCCGATACGACGTAGTTCATACCGTAAACTGTAATAATATCAGAAAAAATATTTGCAACAGGTTTAATGTTGTGTATAGATTGACTGTTACTGCGTCTGAATCCGAACATATGACATAAGTCATTTCCGCCAACTCGGATATTAAGTACAATATCTTCTACTGCATCAAGTTTTTCTTTTAGTGTGTACAGAATATTTTCTCTGTCTTTAAGATTGATAATAGATGGACTTTCGAAGATGGGCATTATATAAAATGGCTTTTTTCTTAGGTTGTTTACTGATGTAACAGCATCAATATATTTTTTTGAATTTTCCAGTGAAAATTTTGGCAATATAAAACCGCTTATTATTTCGGAAACACTGCCAAGTTTTTCAGTAAGTGTGAATATCTGTTGTGCGTACCTTACTCTTACAAATATCTTTGGAAGATAAAATTTCTTTTTACAACGTTCACTGTATATTTTATAAAGTGAACTTACAAGAATATTTTCAGCCTGTTCTACACAATTATCATTCACTGTATCTTCAAGACAAAGTGCAAGTGAGAATTTGTCGCCAAATTTTTCTTGAATAATTGAATCAGCAATTCCTGCATTATTAGCAGGACAATACAGTAAGGCACCAACACTATAATATAGTATTGAATTTTTCATTGATATAAACTCCTTTTCCTTTATACCTATTAATTGTTTTAATGTACATTGATAACCTCTAACTTTTAAAAATTATCAATGTACAATACTATAACACAAAATACAAGAAAATGGTAGATATTTTTTTAGTTTTATGATAAAATTATTTTGCATATAATCCCAATATGATTTTATGATTTATAGAGTGATATTTAACAAAAATTATCTGATTTTTTGCGTTTGTAATGTTTGTAAAGGTATCTTTTGGAGGGATAAAATGATAACAGATGGTTTTAATATAAGGTGTAATCCTTTTTCTTTAACTTCGATAAATGCCTTTTATGCGGTAAAAGGTGGTATTAATGGCAACTGTAAAGATGTGTATTTTTTTAGAGCATTGGGTTCTGATAAGAATATAATATCTGATATTCAGAAAATGGATGAAGTACTGACACAAAAAATGGATAAAGGTCAAGAAGTATATTTTAGAATTAATGCTTTGCCCAAATTTATGTCAGTCGATAGTTCTACATATTATCTTAACTGTTATAATAAATGGATTGATAGTGGTAAGAACATTGTAGAAATTAAATCTATAAAAAATAATCAGGAGTTGCAAAGTATTCTTTCAAATGCGATAAAAAAAACTTCAGAGATATTCAAAAAATGTGATAGAGTTAGTAGCTCTATTGAACGAAATTTTGTTGTAAAGCTGTTATTTTGGTTTGATAGTATTGCAAAAAAATTTATAAACAATACAAATAGACGAACCTCTGTTAAAATAGTTGCTGATAATGTAGTAAAAAAGCAGGAATATCTTTTTTACTATATGCTTACTCAAATGGGATTTGATGTACTTTTGATTCAAACAGCAGAGGATATTGATAGTAGGTTGAACAATTTACATTTGTCAGAAAAATTTGTTATTGGTGAGTATAAAAAAACGGAAATTCCCCAGTATGTTTTCGCACATAATAAAGATGATTTATGTTGTAAGGAAAATATAGATCAAGATATCTATGAGGTAAATAAAAATATTAAAATTCAAAATAACAATAGTATTCCACAAAAAAGGGAAGAAACTGCAGAAGTCAGTGTTCCTCCTAAATTTAATATTAACTCTGCTGAAACTAAGGTTATATGCCAAAAAAGTGAGAGAGCAGATAATATAATCAAAATAATCAAAACCGAAAAATCATTTGAAGAGCTTGCAACATTGGCAAAATCTGTTGTTATGATTTCAATTCACGATCCTGATGGTGAGATTATAGGGGTTGGTTCAGGCATAATGATCGGAGAAGAAGGCTTCATACTTACAAACAATCACGTTGCAAAAGACGGTGTATTTTATTCGGTACATATAGAAAATGATAATACAGTCTATCAAACTGATGATATTATAAAGTATAATCCTTTACTTGATCTGGCCCTTATACGAATAAACAGGACTCTTAATCCGATTCCTGTTTATAATGGAACAAAACCATTGGTTAGAGGACAAAAGGTGGTTGCAATAGGCAGTCCTTTAGGACTTTTTAATACTGTATCAGATGGTATTATTTCAGGTTTTCGCAAAAAATCGAATGATATTCGTATGATTCAGTTTACTGCCCCAATCTCTAGTGGTAGCTCAGGTGGGGCGGTTCTCAATATGTTTGGTGAGGTTATAGGAATAAGCACAGCAGGCATTGACGAGGGTCAGAATCTTAATCTGGCAATGGATTACAACTATATAAATCCCTTTATAGCAGGTTTTATATAAAAA
>JAXJXA010000123.1:0-2692 GCA_036307745.1 Acutalibacteraceae bacterium
CGCTGTTTAATAGCTACGAAGTAGCGTTGAAGATTGTATGAGACGTGCTGTGCGTAACACAGTATAGCCTGTGCTACAAAAGACCAGAAGCCAGATAACCCGTACTAAAGGCAATCTGTAAATTAAATCCGCCCGTATAAGCATCTACATCAATAACCTCACCTGCAAAATATAGTCCACTGCATAGTTTAGATTCCATTGTTTTGGGATTAATCTCCTTTGTGCTTACACCACCCGAAGTTATTATCGCTTCTTCAATAGGACGAAAACCTTCTATATTAACAGTAAAATTCTTTATAACTTCAACCAAACTATGACGTTGTTCTTTAGTAATTGAATTGCATTTTGTATCAAATGGAATTTCTGACTTTTTAATAACTACAGGAATTATCTTTGACGGCAAAAGTTTATTAAGTGAATTTTGAATATCTTTGTTTATAAACGTTGTAAAATCACGCAAAACTCTTGCATCAAGCTGTTTTTCGCTTAGTGCAGGCTTTAAATCTATTGATAAATAATAATCTTTTACATTCTTATGAGCAAGATGTGCTGAGGCACTTAATATAACAGGACCACTTACTCCAAAATGGGTAAATAACATTTCACCAAAATCACTGTATATCTGTTTCTGCTCTTTTTTTGAAATTATTGACAAAGATATATTCTTTAATGAAAGTCCTTGCAACTCCTTGCACCAACTATCTGATGATACTATAGGTACAAGCGAAGGCTTTGGTGTTACTATTGTATGCCCTGCTTGTTTCGCAAGAATATATCCGGTGCCTGTAGAACCTGTAAGAGGATATGATTTTCCTCCCGTTGCAACAATTACTTTTTCTGCTCTATATTCTCTGCCATCAGTAGTAACTACACCACAAACCGTATTATCTTCTACTATAAGTGACTTTACCTCTTTGTTTATAATCTTACACCCATTCTCCTTTACAAAACCGTACAAAGTATCTACAACATCAACCGCTTTATCAGACACAGGAAAAACTCTGTTTCCACGTTCTGTTTTCAGCGGAAGCCCATGACTTTCAAAGAAATTAATAACATCATCTGTTCCATAAGTATTTATTGCACTGTATAAAAATCTTCCATTAGTCGGAACATTTGATATAAAGGTACTAGCATCACAATTATTTGTTACATTACATCTTCCCTTACCTGTTATCATTATCTTTCTTCCAACACGCTGGTTTTTCTCAAAAAGTAAAACATCACAACCGTAATAAGCAGAATAACCTGCAGCGATTAAGCCTGCGGCACCTGCACCTACTACAATTACTTTAATAGGAGTCATCGCTACCTCCCTCTTCATTATTATCTGCACTTATTTCTTCATCAGGCTTTTTATTATAAACACCATAGTTGTACCAAATCTTTTCAAGGTCTTTGAAGGTTTTTACAACGTCTTCCTTTTTCTCTATAACTGTTGCAACAACAAGTGCATTAATCAAACTTAAAGGTGCAACAAGAGAATCAACTATTGTAGCCATATCACTTCTTGCAAGCAACACATAGGTTGCTGTTTGTGCAATAGGTGAATTCATACTGTCAGTAAGTGCGATAACTTTTGCATTTCTGTCCATTGCAAATTTCATAGCAGTTGAGGTATGGTGAGAATAACGTGGAAAACTTATTCCAATCATAACATCATCAGAATTTATTCTGTTAAGCTCCTCATATAGTCTTGCCTTATCCGCAGTTGAAATAACCTTGACATTACCGAAAATCAGATTGAGATAATATCCCAAAAAACTAGCAAGAGCCGCAGAGCTTCTTAGTGCATAAATATAAATTGTTTTTGCCTCCGCAATGGCACTTACAGAATTTTTGAAGTCATCGCGGGATGTTTCTTCTATTGTCTGTTTAATATTATCTATATCACTGTTAAGGACGTGTTCAATAACACTGCCGTCTCCTATTCTTGCCTGGCTTACTTCAATACGCTGAAAAGATGTTAGCTTGTCCCTTATCATTTCCTGCATAGCCTGTTGCATTTTAGGATAGCCACTGTAACCAATCTCTGTTGCAAAACGTACTACCGTAGATTCACTTACACCCACAGTTTCACCCAGCTTTGCAGCCGTCATAAATGCCGCTTTTCCGTATTCTGTCTGAATATATTTTGCTATCAACTTTTGCCCTTTTGAAAACTTCGGCATTAAAGTTTCTATTCTGTTCATTAAGGAGTCAACCACTCCAAACGCCCCCAACTCATTATATAATTATTATTAAAAAATATATACTCTTTTAAGTTTAATACCACAAACAAAAAAAATCAAGCAGATTTTCAATAATGGAATAATACTTATAGTATATCACTCAATTAAGTGAAAACTTTATCCAATATTTGTAACCTATTTTATTATACTGCATACATTGTTAATAAGGACGTTAAAATAATCTTAATCCTTTCAAACAGCATAAAACCGGATGTTTCGTTTTATAAAGTCAGTATAAAATCCTCCGTAATTTAAAATTAAGCCATAAAATCAAATTACAAAATTCCAATAAAAAGGCAGATGTACAAAAATACATCTGCCTTAATTTATACTGACATATACCTATATCAATTTTTAACTAATATTTTATTAGGGAGTATCTGAAAACAGAAAAATGACTGAATATTTCGCTAATACGAGGTGAGTTCGAGAGAAAAAGCGGAGAAATACTGACGTATTTC
>JAXJXA010000124.1:0-1634 GCA_036307745.1 Acutalibacteraceae bacterium
ATACGGAAGATACAAAGCTAAATTGAATGAATCTTTATCTAAGCGATTGCAAGATAAAAATGACGGAAAACTGATATTAGTTACAGCTATCAATCCTACTCCAGCAGGTGAAGGAAAAACTACTGTAACAGCCGGACTTGGTGAGGCTATGGCTAAGATAGGGAAAAAAGCTGTTATTGCACTAAGAGAACCTTCTTTGGGTCCTGTTTTTGGTATCAAAGGAGGTGCAGCCGGCGGTGGATATGCACAAGTATTGCCTATGGAAGATATTAATCTACATTTTACAGGTGATATGCACGCTATTACATCGGCCAATAACCTGCTATGTGCTATGCTGGACAACCATATACAGCAGGGCAACTCACTTAATATTGACCCACGTCAGATTTTATTTAAGCGTTGCCTTGATATGAACGATCGTGAACTAAGATTTATTGTTACAGGTCTTGGTGGTAGAATTAATGGCGTTCCACGTGAAGATTCTTTCCAGATTACAGTTGCTAGTGAGGTTATGGCTATTTTGTGTCTGGCTTCTGATATAACAGATCTTAAAAATCGTCTTAGTAGAATATTGGTAGCTTATAAATATGATGGCACCCCCGTATATGCAAAAGATTTAAAAGCTGAAGGTGCTATGACAGCATTGCTGAAAGATGCAATAATGCCTAATCTTGTACAAACCCTTGAAGGTACTCCTGCTATTATGCACGGTGGTCCTTTTGCAAATATTGCTCATGGCTGTAACTCAGTAAGAGCTACAAAACTTGCACTTAAACTTGGTGATTACTGTATAACAGAAGCAGGCTTTGGTTCTGACCTGGGTGCTGAAAAATTCCTTGATATTAAATGCAGATATGCAGGCTTAAAACCAAGTGCTGTTGTTCTTGTTGCGACTTGTAGAGCTCTTAAATATAACGGCGGAGTGCCTAAAACAGAAGTTGCAAACGAAAATCTTGATGCTCTCAAAACAGGTATTGTCAACCTGGGAGTTCATATTGACAATATGAGAAAATATGGTGTTCCTGTTGTTGTAGCTATAAACAAATTCCTTAATGATTCTGAGACAGAGCTTGAATTCATACGCAACTATTGTTATGAAAAAGGAGCTGACTTTGCAACTGCTGAGATGTTTGCAAAGGGTGGCGAAGGCGGAAAAGACCTTGCACAGAAAGTTGTTAACGCTTGCGAAAAAGAAAGTAACTTTAACTTCATATATGAATCTGATCTTACAATAAAAGAAAAGGTTAAGAAAATAGCAAATGAAATTTACCGTGCTGATGACGTAATATTTACTGCACAAGCTGAAAAGGCTCTGAGCAAAATTATTGAACTTGGTGGAGATAGTCTGCCTGTTTGTATTGCAAAAACTCAGTACTCATTGTCGGACAATCCTGCTTTATTAGGTGCTCCAACAGGACATACAATTACAGTAAGAGATGTTAAACTATCAAACGGAGCAGGCTTTGTGGTTGTTTACACAGGTGACATTATGACAATGCCCGGACTACCAAAAGTTCCTGCAGCCGAGAAAATTGACATTGATGAAAACGGTGTAATTTCAGGTTTGTTCTGATACAGGTGAAATAAATTGAGTAAAATCTACAAAAGCCATTCTTATGAAGACACTATAAAAA
>JAXJXA010000125.1:0-8564 GCA_036307745.1 Acutalibacteraceae bacterium
AAACCGCAGAAATACTGACGTATTTCGAGGATTTTTAACACAGAAAGCACCGTTTTGGTGCAAAATAGACAGTGCTGATTTTTCAAACAGCCCCTAATTTATTTGAATATTTATATTTTATTTTCACGCTTATCCTTAGAAATATATTTCTCTTTTTGGTTACGCTTCTTTTTTCTTAATTTGACACCTCTTTTTACAGCACCCTTATGTGTCTTTATCTTTGGCATTATCTCCACTCCTAATTTAATTTTTATATGCGTCAAATCATAAATATATTGTCGATAACAAATTAAAATGTTAATTATAAATCTGATCTATCGTATTAGACAATGTTTCCATATTCTCAACATTCAAGGCTGTTATATCTCTACCATCAGAAATTTTCTTAACAAAATTACATAATGTTCTACCAGGACCAATTTCAATAAAAGTATCAATACCATCTTTTATCATTAACTCTATAGATTGGTGCCACTTTACCGGTGAATATATTTGCTCTTGCATAATTTTCCTTATATCACTGTCTTTATCATAATAATCACCAGTTAAATTTAAAATTATCGGTAATTTATTTTCCTTATATGCAACCAGTTCAATACTTTTACCATAAATCTCTGCTGCATTTTTCATATATTTAGAATGAAACGCTCCACTAACATTGATATCACGAGCTTTGTAATCTAAAGATACTATATATTCCATAAATTTTTGAATATTTTCTTTTTCTCCTGTTACACTAACCTGACTTTGTGTATTATAATTTGCTACCCACACATTATCAAACTTAGTACATAATTCATCAATTCTATCAATATTTTCGCCTGTTATGGCACTCATAGCATATTTTTCACTATCTGATACCATATCCATCGCCTTAGCTCTTTGATTAACAAGATAAAAACTGGTTGTTAAATCAAAAACTCCACTAGCATAGAATGCAGCATACTCTCCTAAAGAAAAACCTGCAACTACATCTGGTACTATATCATATTTACATAAAACAGCATAAATTGCAGCCTCAACTGTAAATATAGCTGGTTGCGTATTTGATGTTTTTATTAATTCATTAATATCACCTTTAAAGCATAGATCTTTTATATTTTTTCCTAAAATTTGATTTGCATAATCAAAAACACGTTCACATTCCGAATATCTCTCACATAATTCTTTTCCCATTCCAACATATTGCGAACCTTGTCCGGAAAATATGAAGGCAATTTTTCTATCCACTAATATTCCTCCTTCACATTATTTACTGGTACCACTGCAGTTGAGAGTTATACATTTCACTATATTTACCATTTGTTTTTAATAACTCTTCATGTGTTCCAAATTCGACAATTTCTCCTTTATCCATAACCAAAATCAAATCCGCTATCTTAGCACATCCCATTCTATGGGTAACAATAATCGAGGTTCTGTCTTTGGTAAGTTGTGCAAAAATATTAAATATTCTTGCTTCTTCAACAGGGTCTATTGCTGCAGTAGGTTCATCCAAAATAATCATAGAATGTGGACGGTACATTCCACGGGCTATAGCAATTCTTTGCCACTGACCACCAGATAAATCTATGCCTCCAAACTCTCTTGCTAAAACGGTATCCATTTTAATAACATTATCCTTGTTATTATATATATCCACATTCTCTAATAATTTATAAAATTCATTATCTTGTACTTCATTTCCATCTTCAGACCCATCAAAATTTTTGCTAATATTGATGTTATTTCTAACATTCATCTTATATTTTATAAAATTCTGACAAACCATTGATATATTATCATAGACATTTTCTTTGGAAATTTCAGAAATATCTGCACCGTCATACAATACCTTACCAGAAGATGGTAAAAACAATCCTGACATTACTTTAACCAATGTACTTTTTCCAGAACCATTTTCTCCCACAACTGCAATAGTACTACCAGCATCAACGGTAAGATTTATATGCTTAAGAGTTTCCTGTTCTGCATCCTTATATTTAAAGGTTACATCTTTTAGTTCAATTTTATTATTTACCGATACAGGCTTCTTTTCTTTTTCAACTTCGGGTAATTCTAAATATTCAATATAGTTTTGCATTAAACCTATATTTTGCATCAAACCGCTAATAGTATCAACAACTTCATCCATCATACTAAACATCTTATCGATAGAAGCATAAATAGCAGCAAAAGCACCAACAGAAATATGTCCATTAATTAAAGCATTTATAAAAAGAAGCAATACTCCTAAATATCCAATTAATGTTATTCCACGTACAATAATTGCAATGACAGCAGATTTTTTATTTGTTTTCCACGCTTTCGTGGTCAGAATTTCTAACGATTCTTTATAAAATTTAAAGAAAAATCCACCAGCTGATAACAATCTTGTTTCTTTAAAATAATCTTTACCACAAATACATTGTTCAAAATATTCATATCTACGTTTGTAAGGTGCCGACTCATCCGCTAACTTTGAAAACAGAAAAGATTTTAAAAACTGACCGGCAATGCTTGGTACAAAAACTATAGCTATTGAAATAATTAATACAGGATATACGTTAAATATATACCAACCAATTCCTACAAAATAAGCAAGATAAAATGTAGAAATTCCAATTATAGGAAATAAAGGCAGAATAAACTGTTCTGCTCCTTCTTTTGCTTTACTTAGCTCATCAAGGAATTTTGGGGATTCAAAATTTTCAGCTCTCATATTAAAAGTTTTTTTATATAAATTTAAATATGAATACCCCTTTAGTTTATTATATAAAACATCATATAACCAATTTTCAAAACCATTAATTAACTGGTTTAATATTACCACTACACCTAAAAGTATTGCCCAGATAAATACGTCAGAAAAGCTCTTATTCTGAGATATAGCATCTGCGATAACATCAAAAAACATCTGAGTAAAATAAATCACTACTACGAAAGAGATACCATGAAAAATCGAAGCTAATATCTCTGCGATCATAAGAAACGGGCTATTTTTAAAGCAGAATTTTAATTCAAAAACAATCATTTTCCAAAAGGAAGAACGCTTTTTATTCTTCATCATACCAGCTCCTTTGACTCTCATACATATCAGCATAAATACCATTTTTCTCTATTAACTGCTTATGTGTACCTTCTTCAGCTAATTTTCCCTTATCTATAACCAGAATCTTATCAGCAATTTTGGTTGAACCCAAGCGATGGCTTATTAAAATTAGAGTTTTGCCCTCACTGATATTCTTAAACTCACTATAAAGATTACTTTCACTTATCGGGTCTAAAGCAGATGTAGGTTCATCTAATATGCATAATTGGGAATCTCTAACCATTGCTCTTGCCAGTGCAATTCTTTGCCACTGACCACCTGAAATATCCTGTCCTTTATCATATATTTTTCCTAACTTTGTATCAATTCCATCACTATATTTTGAAATTAACTCATCTAAACCAACATTACTAACAATTTCATTTAATTCAGATTCTTGAATATCATCATAACGTGACAAATTACCAACCTTTATATTATCTTTAATTGATAAAGAATATTTAGCATAATCTTGAAAAACTGAAGAAAATATATTCTTAACATCTTCCTTGTTATATTCATTAATATCTCTTCCGTTTAACAATATTTCTCCCTCGTAAGTATCATACAAACCTGTCAATAATTTAATAAGTGTTGTTTTTCCTGCACCATTCGCCCCTACAATAGCATAGTTATTACCTTTTTCGAATTTAAAAGAAAAACCATTTAAAATATAATTATCTGTATTAGGATATTTAAACTTTAAATCACAAAGCTCTAAACTCTCAAATTCAATATTCCCTTTTTGTTTCTTTGTTTCTTCTTCGATTTCTTCCAAATTTATAAATTTAGTAAAATCCTTCATATACTCTCTGTTATCTGCAATCTGTTCAACATATTTTACTAAAGACCAAACCATTGAATCTACTAAAGAATACATAGAATTTACCAAAGAAATAAACATACCTATGGTTAATCCGCCAGTAAACACAGCGGCTGTTAAAAACAAACTTACGATTGTAGAAATACAAGTAGTAACAACACCACCCATTTTTGAGCGAATAAACCATACAAGTTGTTTTTTTAACTCAATTTTTCTTGCTTTTTCGTAATATCTATGCCACATTTTGGACAGACCATTACCATAATCGAATAATACTCTTTCCTGTGCTGCATCTCTATTAATTAATAAATCTCCCAGATATTCGTGTCTTCTGTGATATTTTTGTGTTTCTTGTTTTACAAGATAATTCTCTTTACCACTTTTAAGAGAAATTATAAATAATGGAATAACAACAATAAACATAACAAGAGAAATCTGCCATATCTGCGTTACGAATACAATCATTAAACCTACAACCTGTAAAATAAGTGCAAAAAAATCCAAAAAATTCACATAAGCATCTTTTAATCTGGTTTCGGGTTTTTCTGAAATTCTACTAATTAAATCCCAGGTTTTTGAATCCTCAATATAATAATATTTTAACTTCTCTCTTTTTTCAGTGATTTTCACCCTGAAAGTTTTTCTTAGCTCTAACTCCAATTTTGCTACTAATAACTCTTTTAAACACTTGGATAGCCACATAGTAGCTATCAGTAAAACAATTACAACTACCAAAAAAAGAACTTCACTAAACTCTGCTTCTTTAGTTAATAGTTTAATAGCAATATCAAGAAATTCTGCAACAACCAAAGTTTGAATTGTAGGAACTACACCCAAAAGAATATCAAATAAAGCAATAGCAATAGCAACAAATGGACAAAATTTAAGTGGAAGAAGTATATTATCCATAACTGTGTATTTTTTTTTCATTAATTTAAAATCCTCCAATTGTTCAATAAATATCATCCATAAGTTATTCAACAAAAATATATTAACTATTGCTAACTTAATTTTCCAACAATCCAAAGTCATAATATCATTTTTTATATTCGACTATTTGCTTTAATATACATTTATCATGCACTCAAAGATGACTTAACTTTATTTACTTTTTAATAATAAAAATTATATTCATCAATTAAATCACAACACTTTTAATTCTGCCTCTTGAATGGAAATCGCTACTAAGCGTTACAGAATAAGCACCTACCCCGTATAATTTCAATACATCCATACTTTGTAATTCTTCACATGAAGTTATTTTCATTAACTCATTCCATTCACATAAAGTATCCACTAATGAATAAACAATCTTTTCTCTTTTTACTTTTCTATCCAGAACCCAATCAGCATCAAAAATAAGTTTTGTTTCTCCATTTCGTATTCTTTCAATCTTAATTGGCAACGTTCCAATCTGATAGGCATTTAAATTTACAAATACTATATTTTTTCCATTTCTTACATTTAATAGTTGAATTGGCAAAATTAAATTGCAAGCAGAGTCTACAATTCCTCTGCCAGGCTCACAATATATTTCTAAGCTGAATTTATCTCTCAATAAATCCAGCTTCTTATTTAATTCAATATAATAATTATCCAAATTATACTTATATTCTAAATAAGGAGGTAGTTTACAAAAGTATCCACCTCCAATATTTACAATTATTTTTTTATTTTGGTTAAATTCTTTCACAAAACATTCTAATCTATCAAAAATTTTATCCAAAAGTCTAATCTGATAATTTCTTGATATATGTATGGAAATTCCATCTATCATATTAAACAAAGCCGAATTATTTTCTTTAATTTTCAAAAATTCATCATACTTGATTCCCCAAACATATGACTCACTGTCAACGTCCTGTATATATACTCTCATAATTTTCTTAGCATCCGGAGCATATGTAATTAATCTCTGTAATTCTTCCAAACAGTCAAACACGAAATATCTTACACCATAATTATAAGCATTTTTTATAAAGTTAACAGTTTTTACAGGGATACTTGATATTATATTATCAGGACTAACATTACAGTTTATCACTTTTTGAAGTTCACCTTCACTTGAAATTTCAAAACCAGCACCAAAATCACTCAGAGATTTTATAACTAAGTCATTTCCATTTGCTTTCATAGCATAAAACAACTTATCACAATTTATTTTATTAGAAAGATAATTATAATTTTCAAATAGAATATTTTTATTGATTTCAAAAATTTCCATAAATAAAATTCCTTTAGAATATAGTAATAAATATTATAATGAATTGATATCAGAAATATTATTTTCCATACAAGCAGCTACCCAGCGTTCCATACCAAAACCGACACAGCCACTAACAATCTTTCTGTTATTATCAAAGTTAAATGGAATACTAAAATGACCATTATGAAAATTAAAAGAAGCTACAGCAACCTCTCTATCTCCAATAGGAATTTTTAGTTCAAACTTTAATTCATTCTTTTCTTGAATTTTTGCTTTAATATCATTTCTCTGACCTTTGTAAAAATGGTCATGTGCAACAACAAGATTAGCATCTTTAGAGATTTTTTTCGCAAAATTCAAAGTTTTTTCCTTTAAAGTATTTAAATGCTCTTTTACGAATTCTTCTGAGCCAATGAATACTATTTCTCTTACAGAAAAATCCCATAAACGTGTCATATCTTCAAAGCCTGATTTTTCACAACGATAAACTCTGGCCTTTGTTGTTATTATTTCATTCTCAGTAATTTCTTTACCTTCATACATTGGATAAATATGTAAGCAAGCTGATGGTGTTAAATATCTGTCATGCAATTTTATACACGATTCGTTAATCTCTTTTCCGCTCATTATTTCAGGTATTTTCTCATCATCAATATATCCAACGGCACTTATCTGATCCGGAAAAGATTCAAAATATCCACACTTTTTCAACACTCTTCCTTCTATCATTGCAGGAATATTATAAACCTTGTATTTCTCATCTTTCAAAAAACTTATAAAAACTGAATCCAAATCAGAATATAATTTTTCCATTCCTTCTCTATAACAAATGTAACCTTCTTTTATATAGAATTCATCTGAAAAATTCATAATGTCACCTCAATCATTAAAATTTACTAATTCATATTTGTTGTGTTGTGCATACGTTTTTATAGCATTCTTAACCAACGGATAGTTATTGTAAAGTTCACATTTTTCTTTAGGATTTAAAGTGTTATAGTAAGGACATTTTAGTCCACAACATAAAGGTAATAAAATACAGTCATCACAATAATCTAATTTATTCATAATAGATTTCCAATAATCATATTTCTTTCCCTGCAACTTAACATCATTATTGTCATACAAACTACCCATATAACTTATATGACTCTTTTGCATATCCATATCGCATTTATAAATTTCACATTTAGAATTAATAAATACTGATTTATCGTGCATAGCCTTGCACATTAAATCTCCTGGCTTTAACATCTTCAAAGCAGAGGTCATAATACCTTTTTCAATGCACAAATCGTATAAGTCCTCCACTATTTCATGATTTTCCAGATATTTACCCTTCATTTCATCAAATCTGATATCATTATGTTTTTCAACACCCTGAATATATACCGAAAACCTTTTATCATGTACAAACTCTTTTTCAATCATTTCAAAATACTCTTTACTATTTAAATAAGTTTCCTCGGTAACATTCAAACGAATTAAAATACGAAAATATTGTCCCTTTACATTATCTCGGATATCTCGTAAGTTATTTAAAATAACATCATAAGTTTCTCCGCCATTTTTTAAAGGTCTGTTTCTATTATGTAGCTCCTTATTTCCATCTAAGGTAATCTGGAAAAAATGAGTGTGATATTTAACCAAAAACTTAAATTTATCCACTGTTAAAGCATAGCCATTTGTTGTCAAAGAACAGGTATATGGTTTTTTATATTCTTTACATATTGCATCAAAATGAATCAATAAATTTTGCATTGCCTCAAATGCAATTAAAGGCTCACCACCAAACCAATCAATATCTAAAGAGGAGGATACCTTCATTTGGTTTTTAACAAAATCAATAAGCTTATCTTGTGATTCTTTTGACATATTGTCATTTGAATTCTTGGTATTTTCCCAACAATAAATGCATTTAAAATTACATTGGTAAGTTGGAATAATAGTTAAAGACAGTATTTTGCTTTTTTCGTCCAATACTTTATTTTTTTGTTCTTCAACCAGCATAATTTCATCAACATTTTCTTCAATAATAAACCCATATTCGCAAAACTTATCAAATATTTTTGAATCTGAGTATTTATCAGGAGTAGCCAAAATAGATTCTAATTTATCTAAATCACTTTTATTTACCAAAATGCCTTTATTTGTTAATAAATTATGCATAGCCATTTTATCTTTAAAGCTTGTTATAACATTATATCTTGACTTTTTCCACATAGTACAGTACTTCCTCAGCCCTTACAAATTCATCAAATCTTACTTTCTATAAATTCTCGGATATTTTTAACAGTTGAGAATTGTTTTAAGTCTAACTCATCCTGATCTATAAAGATATCATATTCATTTTCCAAAGCTATAATAACATTTATAAATCCTACGGAATCTAGTCCATTATCAAAAAAGTCAGCGTTTTCATCTATTTCATAGATATTTGTTGATAATTGATTACCAATAGCCTC
>JAXJXA010000126.1:0-3529 GCA_036307745.1 Acutalibacteraceae bacterium
ATGTTATTGAATTTAGCTGTAAATCTATTACTACAGCTAAGGAACAGACTCTTTACTTAAGTGGTGAAGATGCTCAATCTCTTAAAGATAAACGTGTTCTTATTGTGGATGATGTTATCAGTACAGGAGATTCGTTATATGCTTTGGAAGAGCTTGTAAAAAAGTCGGGCGGAAAAATTGTAGGAAAGGCAACTGTACTTGCAGAGGGTGATGCGCAGGGCAGAGAGGATATAATATATCTTGAGCCTTTGCCTGTGTTCCCAAAATAATTTTTGACTTAATTTTTTTATAAATATGTAAGGGTGATTTTGTGTGAAGTCGGTGTTTTCTGTTGTGGGACTATGCTATATGCTTGGTTTGCTTACTGCAATGTTATTATCCGACTTTACTTTTTTTATTTTAGCAACAGTTTCTCTTATTGCAGTTGCCTGTGCTTTGCTGTATAAAGGTGATAACAAAATTTCATTGTTGGTCGGCTTGTTATGTATAGGTATAGGGGTGCTGTCGTATTCAGCAGTATATAATGCACAGGTTGTGCCGGTTAGCACACTTTGTGACAAAAATGCAGTTGTGACAGCCACAATTACAGATAAAGTATATTTGGATAACGGAAAATGCAAATATAATCTTGAAACAACTTCTGTACTTCCTTATACAGAAAATAAAGAAGAAAGTACAAATAAAAATATAGATAGTTCTGATGATAAATCAGACAAAATTTATCTGGAAGTAGATTGTCCTCAAAATATAAAACTTCAGATAATCACTAACTCTGATTTTTATGCTGAGATTTATGAAAATATCAGGGCAGAGGTTAAATTTTCAGAATCGGTAAAATCTCCATATATTTTTCATCAAATTTCTGAGGGTATTTATATAAATGCTATGTTAATTGATACAAATGCTGAAATACTTTCTGAAAAAACAATGCCATGGTACAGTTTTATGGATAATGTACGTTCAGATATTGAATCAAAGCTGAAAATACATCTTACAAACCGTCAGTCTAATTTACTTTCTGCACTCTTGCTTGGAGATAAAACAGGGATTGATAGTGCTGTAAAGGATAATTTTAGAAATGCAGGTATAAGCCATATTATTGTTGTATCGGGTTTGCATTTGTCTGTTATAACATCTTTTATTTTTACTGTAGTACAAAAGGTTTTGAAAAGCAGAAAGTCAGCATCTACAATTACAATTTGTGTTATTTTATTCTACGTTGCATTAACAGGCTTTCAGTATTCTGTAATCCGTTCTGCGGTGATGAATATAATTTATTTGCTGTCATACTTTGTATACAGAAAGCCTCAGGCACTTAACAGTTTGGGGTTTGCATTACTTGTTATAACTTTATTTAATCCTCTTTCAGCAGGTAATCTTGGACTTTTAATGTCATTTTCTGCAACACTAGGTATAATTACATTGCAATCGCAGTTAAATAACATTATTATTTGCAGAATTCCCCAAAAACTCAAAAAAGGTAAGGGCAGGGTTGTTTTTAAATTATTGAAATATATTTCTGACTGTATTACAGTATCTATATCTGCTACAATTTTTACACTACCTATTATGGTGTTTGTATTTGAAAGATTCAGTGTTTATTTTATACTTTCAAATCTTCTGGTAACAGCATTGGCACCTGTTGTTATTATAGTTGGCTTTACCATGGTTATTATTGGTTATATTCCTGTGCTTAATTTTTTGAACATACCAATAGGTTTTGTCGAAGGTATACTATGTGACTTTATAATATGGATATCATCATCAATATCAGAACTTCCATTAGCTGTTATCAGCCTGAGTAATTTTTATATAAAGCTAGCTATGATGGTTGTTTTGATTGTACTGGTAATATATTTTGTATCACAAAATTTTAAGATTGAACACATTGGTGTTTGCACTGCTTTCTGTATAGCTGTTGCAGTTATGATAATCTCAGGTGGATGTCTTGTTACATCACAAAGTGTGAGCTTTTATGTTATAGATACTGGTAAAGGGGTTACTTTGATAGAAAAATCAATTTATGGTACAAATATTCTGTTGTGCGGAGGTAATAGCTATAATTTTGGAAACGTGGAGAATATTCTCTATGGCGAAACTGTTAATTCTCTACTTATGGCAGGAAATAAATCATACTATAATCAATATGCAGACAGAATTATTGATGAATTTAATGTGAATCAGATTTTACTGTATGATATTGATGAGAACAAAAGTCTGTATGATATCTTTGATAACACAGTATACATAGATGATAATACAAATATTGCATACAATAATTATGAAGTAAAGATAATTACACCACAAAGTAAAAGTTGGCTGTATATCAACTGCGGTAACAGCAGTATTCTTGTTTCACCTGAAAATGGTGATTGTAATGAATTGCCTGAAGAATATCGAAAAGCAAATATAGTAATTTTACAAAATGGTTGTATAGATTCAAATTTATTAACAGCAGATAATGTTGTGTTTTGCGGAAAAGAGGAAAACCACGAATATTATTATACCGATAATGGCAATGTTGTATTATATAAACTTGCAGAGGAAGGAATAAACATATGGCAAAGCTGAATGAAACGGAATTGAAACGTGAAATAAAAAATGGTGATTATAAAAATTTGTATTTATTATATGGAGAGGAAAAAATGCTTGTATCAGCATATAGTACAAAGCTCAGTGAAAAAATGATGGGAAAAACTCCATCTGATTTCAATTACCATAAATTTAATGAAGATAGTACAGTTCAGCAGATTATACCAACAATGAATATAATTCCTTTTGATGCTCCTTACAATTATGTTTGTATAGAAGATTTTGCTGTTGAGAAAATTGCTGATAATGATTTTAAATTGTTTTGCAAAGCTTTGGCAGATATACCCGATGGTACGGTTGTTGTTATATCTATGAAAACTTTATTGCCGAGTGGTAAAAAGCAATTTTGTTGGAAAAAATTAATAGATATCGTTGACAAATATGGTGTGGTTATTGAGTTTAATAAAAAAAGTGTATCAGATTTGAAAAAACAGCTTATCAGTTGGGCGAATAAGCGTGGATTAATTTTATCGACAGATAATGCAACTAAAATTATTGAATATTCAGGTACAGCTCTTAAAAATCTTAAAAACGAAATGGACAAGCTATGTGCCTATGTGAATCAAGGGGAGATTACACTACAGCATATAGATATGCTTATTACCAAAAATCTTGCTACTCGTGTCTATGATATGACAGATGCAGTAATTTCTGGAGATTGGGAAAAGGCTTTTGAACGACTTGATTTGTTGTTTTACCAGCGTGAAGAACCTGTTATGATACTTGCAGAACTTTCAAACACCTATACAGATATGTATCGTGTGCGTATGGCGGTAGAAAGTGGTATGCGAGCTGAAGACGTAGCAAAGGATTTTGATTATAAGCGTAAGGAATTTCGTCTGAAAAAAGCAGAGCGTACTTCTTTTAATATGACAACAGAGCAGATTTGTAGATGTCTTGAACATCTTGCTTATACTAACACTGCAATGAATAGCAC
>JAXJXA010000127.1:0-4250 GCA_036307745.1 Acutalibacteraceae bacterium
TATCATCGGTAACGGTAGTGCGTATTTTAAATGTGCCGTCTTCTTCAAAATAATATGAAAGCTGTGACAGATTGTCAGGATTTTCAATTTCTGTCCATTTCTCTTCAGTTGTTCCAACAAGCTCCTTGTTAATATACTCAAATTTGTATTTGTAATCTCCAATACCATTGCTTGCTGTTGAAGTAATGGTATATATAGCCGCACCGGTTCGCTTATATGAAATCTGGCTGGATACTGGACGATAAATAGTATATTGTCCGGAAACGTGTCCACCATATTCACCCATACCATATATTTCAATAGTTGCTGTACCAGTATAATAATTATTATTGTAAAAAGCCTTATAGTCAGTATCCTTTACCAGAACAGCACCGGTTTCGGGGTTAGTTATGGTTAAGTTTGCATAAGTATAGGAGCCTGTATATTTTACATAGCTATCATATGTAACAGTACAATTATTGATCTGGGTACGTGTATCTACAATGGTTTCATATGTAATGGAGTTATTTTTACAATATGTTTCCATATATGAGCCTTCAATAACATATGCTTTAAAGTTTGTTTTATCAATGTTATAAAAAGCATTGCTTCCTACCGAAAATACATTGCCATACTCTTTAATTGAGGTTAATTTTTTTGCATTTCTGAAAGCATCAAAGCTAATTGTATTAACAGTGTCAGGAATAATAAAATCACCTGATTTTTGTGCAGGATATTTCATTAGGTTTGTAAGGTCTTTGTTAAATAATACACCATTATATGAAGCGTAGGTGGTGTTTTCGTCTGCAACCGTTATAGACTCTAATGCTGTACAACCATATAGCTCATAAGGAAAGCTGGTTGTTCCTCTTCCGATTTTTACGCTTTTCAATGAACTGCAATTATTAAATGCATTCCCTCCAACACTGGTTACTGCATCAGGTATTTCTATACTTTCAAGAGAGGTACAGTATTCGAAAGCCCAAGTACTTATAGTTTTTAAGCCACTTCCTAATTTTACTGATTTTAATGATCTACAATTATAAAATGCCTCGCTATTTATAGTTGTTACAGTATCAGGTAAGACAACCGATGGCAAATTACTACAATTATGAAATGCCCATCCCCCAATAGAGGTTAATGACTTACCAAAATCAATACTCTCAATAGAGGTACAGCCGCTAAAGGCATAACCATCTATTGTTTTTGTGTTTATACCTAACTTAACACTTGTTAATCCTGAACAATTTGTGAAAGATTGATAACCAATAATATTTAAATTATCACCAAATTCCAGTGAGGTTATAGCAGTACATCCGATAAAGCCATAACTTTCAATTGTAGTTAAAGCCTTACTCATTGTTACTGCTGTCATTGCTTTACAATCCTCAAATGCATAGCTTCCAACGGTAACAACAGTATCAGGCATTTTATATTCACCTGCTTTTGCTCTTGGATAGCTTATAAGCTTAGTCATATCTTTATTAAACAGAACGCCATTCAGTGAAGCAAATACAGTGTTTTCACCTGAAACGTTTATGCTTGTCAATGACGGAGTATCATCTACAGTACTAACATATAATGTTGTTACACCGCTGCCAATATTTAAAGTAGTTAGTTTGTCACAATATGCAAAGACACGATCACCGATGGTTTTTACATTATCCGGTATATCAACCACTGTAAGAGCATCACAGTTGTTAAAAGCTTCATAGTTTATTTGTGTTAATTTGCTGTTAAATTTAATATTAGATAGTGCCGAACAATTTTTAAATGCATAGTTACTAATTGTTTCTACATTTTCAGGTATAGTAATTTCCTTTAATGCTTTGCAATTATAAGCAAAAGAGTATGGTATGGTTTTTATACCTAAGCCTAAGGTAATTTCCTCTAATGCGTAGCAATATTCAAATGTATAACTACCTAAAGTTGTAACAGAATTAGGTATATCAATGGATTTCAAGGAATAACAATTATAAAAAGCCTCTTCTTCAATAGTAGCAAGATTACAGCTTAATTTTATGCTTGTTAATCCACTACAATTATAAAAACCATATCTCTTTATCACTGTTACTGTATCCGGCAATTCAACTGTTTCCAGACTGCTGCAATTAGCAAGGCTGTATTCACCAATTCCGGTTAGCTTCTTACCCAAATCAATACTTTTCAGTGCTGTACAACCATTAAAAGCATAATTTCCTAAATATTCTACCTCATCGCCAATGTCTAAGCTTGTTAGCTTTGTACAATTGTCAAAGGCATTTTTTTCAATAGAAACAATATTGTCAGTAAGAGTTACGCTTGGGAGCTTTTGACAATATGAAAAAGCATATTCACCAATTACTGTAACACTATAAGGCAATACAAAGTCTTTTTCATATCCTCTTCCCACTCTGATAAGTTTGGTTAAATCCTTACTATATAAGCAACCATCTATTGTAGCATAATATACGCTGTCTTTTGAAGCATTTATATTAACAAGGTTGCTGGAATTCGTAATAGTATCAGGGGTAAAATTATCAACGTCCTTACCAATATTAAGAGTAACAAGCTTACTGCAATTACCAAAGGTATAGTTTCCAACCTTTACTACAGTATCCGGAATGGTAAACTCTGTAAATCCATCACAGTCAGCAAAAGCATAATCACCTATTTCCTTTAAACCTGTACCCAAATTTACATCCACTAAATTATCGCAACCTTGAAATGCATTATTTTTTATAAATTGGATATTATCCGGTATATTCAGGGTTGTTATTGCAGAGTATTTGAAGGCACTGCCTGGAATTGATACTATGCCTTCACCAATCACAATAGAAGATGAAGCACTACAATTATAGAAAGCACCATCTCCTAACGAAGTTACTGAATCTGGTATTACTACGGATGTTAATTTGTAAGCACGTTCGAATGCGTAGCTTCCTATAGTTTGTATTCCTTTTCCTAAATCAACAGAGGTTAATCCTGTACAATATTCAAAGGAAGAATAACCAATAGATAAACAACTGTCAGGAATTTTTATAGATGACAAAGAATAGCAATCATAAAAGGCATAATCATCTATTTTTTCCAATCCCTCATTAAGGTTAACGGTTGTAAGTGCTGTACAATAATAGAAAGCGGAACTTGAAATTTTTTTAACTGTACTTGGCAATGTAACTGATGTAATATTACGGTTATAATAAAAAGCACTGCTGCCAATTTCAACAACTGAATAACCATTGAAGTCCTCAGGAATAACAATTTCTTTATCAGTGCCGTTATACTTTTTAATAATAACCTCGTCATTATCATTCAGTTCATAGTCAAAGTCGTAAATACTTGTTTCTGTTGTACTGGATTTTACTGAATAATCTAAAATACTTTTGTTTTTAGAAAAAGCTGTTGATGATTTTAGAATGTCTGTAACATCAGCAGTACTTTCTGCTTCATTTGCAACAACTTCAATAGCAGGCTTCTCAGCTATTATATCATTA
Source organism: Acutalibacteraceae bacterium (assembly GCA_036307745.1). Classification (GTDB taxonomy): domain Bacteria; phylum Bacillota; class Clostridia; order Oscillospirales; family Acutalibacteraceae; genus CAG-964. Next base: position 3,456 of record JAXJXA010000127.1, read on the forward strand.
CTGCCGGTACTTTCTTCCGTATCAGTACTTTTTTCGCTGTCACCTATTTGTACAGCTTTTGAGGTTTCACTAACAGTGGGGGTATCTGTTGTATTGTCTGTATCTGGATTTTCTTCTACAGGTTTACTGATTGAATTTCGCTTTTCAACCTGCAAAGCTGTGTTATCATTTTTCAGCTCAGATTGCATTGCAAGTTGAGCATAATCACATCCGACACTTAAAGCAAAAGTAGCAGAAAGCACCATACTTAATGTCATTTTAGATGCCAACTTTGGAAAATCATTTTTTTTGTGTTTAAAATTGTCCATATTTTCCTCCCTTAAAATAATTTTTTTGCAGTGGATTATGTATCCACTGCAAAAAATTAGCCGATATTTACAGTTGATAACAATCAATAACACTAAATAAGCAAATATAAATTGATAATGATAATATAAATATATATTTACTGTATTATACCCCTATAAACGCTCGAATAATCAACTTAAAATATCGGTGTGTCAATACCTCTTTTCGGGCAATTTTTGACATTTTTAATTTTAACATTAAAGTATATACTATTCAATATACATTTTATTGAAATAAAAAATATTTTTGTAGGATTACAATAGATATGTTATACAAAGAAAAGATAGAACAGCTCATCGCTCTTGACAAATAAAATAAAAAATGCAAAAGTCATTGAGCCAAAACAGCGAAAAACTCAAGAACAAAAAGTCCTCTAATCTTTCTTCGATTTCTCTATGTATTAAATATCCATCCTTTTAACTTATAATAAACACCATTAAAAATACA
>JAXJXA010000128.1:0-8784 GCA_036307745.1 Acutalibacteraceae bacterium
AGAAATAGACAGTTGTTTTGAGTTTTCAGATACGACCTAATATAAAGAATTAAAATAATGTAGGATTGCTTTGTCATAAAGGAGTTTTTTCATGAGTTACAGTGGAAATGAAATAGCAATTATTGGAATAGATATTAATATGCCAGAAAGTCAGGGTGTTGATGATTTTTGGAATAACTTAGTTAACTCTAGAGAATGTATTAAAGATATCCCTGAGGATTTTACAAATTCTGATAATAAAAAAAGAAATTATGTCAACAGAGCTTCTGTGTGTAAAGATTATGATAAATTTGATGCTGCATTTTTCGGATATTCGAACCATGAAGCTCGAATGATGGATCCTCAACAAAGGCTATTTTTACAATCTTGTTGGAATGCTTTGGAGAATTCGGGTTATGCACCCTCAAAAATATGTGGAAATGTTGGTGTATATGGTAGTGCGGGATATAATACTTATTTGATTAATTCGATTTTAAGTTCAACTGACTTTATTGAAAAACAAGGTTATTATGATATATTGTTAGGAAATGATAAAGATTATTTATCAACTAGAGTATCCTACAAGCTTGGGTTAACGGGTCCAAGTGTAACTGTACAAACAGCTTGTTCTTCATCATTAGTTGGTGTGCATTTAGCTTGTCAAAGTCTTTTAATGGGTGAGTCTGATATGTGTTTGGCAGGCGGTGTGTGTGTAAGAGTTCCGTGTGAACAAGGCTATACATATAAACCTGGTTTTATTCTATCAGAAGATGGACATTGCAGACCTTTTGATAATGATGCTTCAGGTACAGTTTTTGGTAGTGGTGTTGGTGTAGTTGTTTTAAAACGTTTAGAAGAAGCTATAAATGACAAAGACACCATTTATTCTATTATAAAAATTTCGGCTATTAACAATGATGGTAAAAGGAAAATCGGTTTTACTGCTCCAAGTCAGGAAGGACAAGAAGATGTAATAAACAATGCATTGTATTTGGAAAATATTAGTCCTGAGTCTATTACCTTTATTGAAGCACATGGAACTGGTACTATATTAGGTGACCCGATTGAATTGAATGCAATTATGAATACATTAGGGCTGGATAGTGAAGATAAGAATTTGAAATATCCATGTGCAATAGGTTCCGTTAAGTCTAATATAGGACATATGGATGCTGCTGCCGGTATAGCTGGACTTATTAAAGCAAGCTTTTCATTATATCATAAAATAATTGTCCCGACAATAAATTTTAAAAATCTTAATAATAATGTTAGTTTTGATAACACAAGATTTTATATTGCAGACGAGTGTAAAAAAATAGAAGATAGAGATTTACCTGCCCGTGCACTTGTAAGTGCTTTTGGAGTGGGAGGAACGAACGTAAGCATAATCTTGGAAGAGCCACCTAAAGATTTATCTAAAAAAGAAAGCAGACAAGACACTTATATTGTTAAATCATCTGCAAAATCGCCTGATTCTTTACAGAAGATGGTTGATGATATAAGAAATCTGACTATAAAAAAAGATTTAGGTTCAATTTTTTATACACTTAACACCGGTAGAGAAGAGTTTGATTACAGAACATATTTTATTTTTAAAAAAAATAAAGATGGAATATTCGAAATTGTTAATGAGTTTGAATGTTTGAATAATAGTGATGAAAATAATACTGTTCTAGATTTTGGTGAAGCCAATATTGAAAAAATAAATGATTGGATTGATATATATAATAATTTAGATATATTTAGGCAATATATGGACGAATGGTTGGAATATATTAATACTAATACAGAGTTTTATTTTAAAGATGTTTATGAATTTAATGAATCTTATAAAAATAATATGGAATTGGTAAATATTTTTCCTGAAATAGTTAAAGTAGTATTTATGCAAACTATTAAAGATATTGTTGAAAATATTGAAATTAGAGAATATCAAAATAATTCAAGTTATAATATGTATATAAATAAACATATTACGAAAGAAGAATTTATATCTAAAAATAAAAAAGTTAAAACTTATTCTGATGAACTACATAATGATAAGAAATTTTTTGTTCGGGATTTTAATTTGATTACGATGTATCAAATAATTGGTGAACTTTGGAAACATAGATATACTATTAACTGGGAAATGCTATTTTTTGAGAATGATAAAAATCGAGTACCAGCACCAATATATCATTTTGATAAAAAAAGATATTGGTTTGATGAAACACAATCTTATGTGTGGGTTGAGAAAAAAGTTCCATACAATTTTGATGAAGAAATATATCAGGGAAATTATCTGATATTGTCAGCTAATTCAGAAGAGAGTTATCTGAATAAAATTCTTTCAAAAATAAGTGATATTACTATTTCTAAAGTAAGCATTGATAATGATTTAATAAATGTAAATTTAGAATTATTAGGTGATTATTTAAGAGAATTTATAAATAAGCATAATCTTAATGAAGTAACACAGTTAAGAGTGGTATCTTTATGGGGAATTTTTGATAATATATCTGGATACAAAATTTTTTATATTTTATTAAATTTATTAAAATGGTTGAATAAAGAATTAAAGAATTGTAGAAATATTTCAGTTGTATTATTAAATCAGTGCGATTCTTATAATGAAAATATTTTAAAAAATACTTTTATTACAGGAATTATGAATACTCTACCTAAGGAATTACCTAATATCAGTGTACAACAAGTGATTAATTATGATGGTTTAGAAGTTATATTAAACGAAAATGTATTTAAACAAATTCTTTTTAACAAATTAAACAATAAGATTATAATACATAATAATAAAGTTTATACTACGGAATATGTAAAAAAAGAGTTATCAGAAAATAAAAAAGTATTAAAGGAAAATGGTACTTATTTAATTACTGGTGGTACAGGTAATGTAGGACTTTTGTTTGCTAAAGAAATATCAAATAGAGTAAAAGCAAACCTAATTCTTATCAGCAAAAATTATTCAGAAAGTGATATTCAAAATGATATTTCTGAAAAATGTAGCATTTTAAAGAATACAATAAATGAGATAAAAAATAATGGTAGTTGTGTAACAATTATTAAGTCAGACGTAACAAAATATAATGAGTTGTGTTGCACAATTAATAATATAATAAGTGAATATAAGAAAATAGATGGTGTAATTCATACTGCTGGTAAAGTAGGAAAAGCAAGAAATTACATTGATAATCTCGAATATAGTGATATTGAAGATTATGTTGATGCAAAAGTTGAAGGTGCATTTAATTTAAATAAAATACTTTCAGATGTTTCTATTGATTTTTGCATATATACTTCTTCAACAGTTTCAATATTGGGAGGTGTAGGTGATTCTGTTTATTCCGGAGCAAATGCTGTTTTAAATTATATGGCATTATTAAATCAAAATACCAAATATCCATCATTATCTGTTATTTTTGATTATATGCCCAGAGTTTTTAAAGATGAGTATGTTTCTGTTAATGATGGTCGTGTGAAAAATCTCTTATCTGCTCAGATAAAAATGAATGAGTTTTCTACTGCTTTTGATCAGATATTTAATAATATTTACGAAAAAAATATAGTAATTACAAATACTGATTTTAATCAACGCTATATTAAGAATATGAATAAGAGTATTAACGATCGTGAGAATAAAAATTCAGAAAGTACTAAAATACTTTTAGATAAATCAGAAATAAAACAAAAAGTTAGTTCTTTGTGGTATGCTGTACTTGAAAATGAGTGTGATGATAACAGAAACTTTTTTGATGCAGGTGGAGATTCTTTTGCAGCAATTAATTTGATAGAAAAATTGATAGATATATTTGATATTAAATTTACTATAAAATATATTTATGAGTTTTCTACAATATCGCTAATGACAGATGATATTTATAATAAAGTTAATAATATCAGTAAAAAAGAGAAAACAGAGTTAAAGGGAAAAACTAATGATAATGATGCTATAGCAGTTATAGGAATGTCAGGAAGGTTCCCAGGTGCAGGTAATATTAACGAATTATGGCAAAATATCTTGAATAAAAAGATAGATATCAGTCATTTTAATTGTGATGAAATGTATAATGCCTTGAATGCAGAAGCTGACGGTAAATTAAACAAGTATGTTGGTGCCAGAGGAATTATAGAAGATATTGATAAGTTTGATTACGAGTTCTTTGGAATTTCAAAATTGGAAGCAGAATTAATGGATCCACAGCAAAGGTTGTTTTTAGAATGTGTGTGGAATGCACTGGAAGATGCAGGTTGTATTAATATAATGAATAAATATCGTGTAGGTGTATTTGCCAGCCAGGGAATTAGTTCTTACTTAATAAATGTATTGCTGAAAAATGGAAAAATAAAACAAGATTACAATAATATTGCTGTAATTAATAATAGCCCTGATGCTTTGGCAACAAGAGTTTCATACATTTTAAATTTGACCGGTATTAGTAAAACGGTACAAACTTTTTGTTCAAGTTCTTTAGTTGCATTAGAAGAAGCAGTTGCAAATATTAATGCTGGTAAATGTGATTTTGCAGTTGTTGGTGGTGTTAATATAGTTGTTCCACAGCAAACAGGATACATATATAATGAAAGTGCAATATATTCTAATACTGGCGAGGTTAAACCATTTGATAATTCAGCTAATGGAACAATATTCAGCAATGGTGTTGGAGTAGTTGTTCTTGCACCAAAATCGTGGGCAAAAGAAAATGGACTTGAGATATACTCTGATATACTTGGTATAGGAATTAATAATGATGGAAAACAAAAAGCTGGTTATTTGAGTCCAAGTATAAAAGGACAATCTGAATGTATTGCAGAGGCTTATATCAAAGCTAATATCACACCTGAACAGGTTGATTATATTGAAACTCACGGAACTGCAACTAATGTTGGAGATCCGATTGAGGTACATGCACTTACTAAGGCCTTTGAACAATATACTGATAAAAAGCAATATTGTGCATTGGGTTCTATAAAGGGAAATATTGGTCATTTAGATAGAGCAGCTGGAATAACAAGTTTTATAAAAGGTTGTCTGGTAGCATACAATCATTGTATACCTCCGGTAGCTGGCTTTAAGGAAATAAATAATAATATCCCTATTTCGGAAACACCATTTTATATTAACACAGAGAAAATAAATCTCGATAAATCTAAGGAGATGTTTGTGGGTGTTAGTGCTTTGGGTGTTGGTGGAACAAATGTCCACGTTGTTGTTAAAAGCGAACAGAAGAAAAAATATGTTCTTTCTCACAGACAAAAATATATATTAACGCTTTCTGCCTCTTGTGAAGAAGCTCTTATAAAATATAAAAAAAATCTGTATCAGTATTTATTATTGAACAAGGAAGATATTGCAAAAGTAGAAACTACTTTACAAGTTTACAGAAAACATTACAAGTTCAGAGATGTAATAGTTACTGATAATATGCAAGAACTATTGGACAATCTCAGATATTCTGATATTAATTTACAAAATTCTAACAATAAGAAGATTAATACACTATACATAAATATAAATACTGATGATAATTCGTTATATAGTGTAATTAGAGAACTTTCAAAAGAGACTTTAATGAAGGAAATACTGCAGAATGAAATTCGCCTGATTACAACTAATAACTATGAACTCAGTGATAATATCGTAGATGATTTATTGCATTTACAAAAAGATGGTATTTATATTGTAAAGAGAGTCTTAACTAAATATATATCTGATATTGTTAATGAAAGAATAATAATAATTTTTGACCATTTTGGTAAAAAACAAAATAATTTAATATTAGATGAAAGAAGTATTTCTTTACAAATTTGTGATGAAAAAAATATAGTTGATGATGCAAGGTGTTTAACACCGCTTGATGTTAGTGATTTTACTGATGTTATTGCAACAATATGGAAATCTGGTATTGAAGTTGATTGGAACAAATATAATTACGGAAATCAGCTTTATAATATTCATATACCAGGGTCTGTATTTAAAAAATCAAGATGTTGGATTGATGAATGATTATATTACATTGATTTATTATTAAATCGCAAGAGAGGGTAAATATGATAAAGGAAAATATATTGTTGAATATGAGTGACGTAGGTCTTGGAAATTTGACAGAATATCAATTATTGATTATTTTGGCTAATTATCATAGTTTGTCATTGGTTGATGGTAAAGATAATACACCAAATGAAATAGTTGATTCTTTTGGCAGATTACTTTATCCAGCTTATTATATGACTCACTTAAAGGTGCCAGTAACAAATTTTATAGAAAACTTTGGTTTATGGGATAAGATTGATGTAAATGTAGACGTTAAGAGATTTGGATCCAATATTTTAGATTCTGAGTATGTATTTAAAAGAAGTGGAGATAAAAATAATGCTGAAAAGACAGTTGTAATGAACTCAAATAGTCTTTTTGTAGTAGATGCAACGCTCGATAAAAGTGTAAACAGAATAAGCTCTATTCCGAAACCAGAATTTATTGCAGATTTGAATAAAGTAAAAAAAGTTCCTGATTCTTTGAAGATATTTAAAGAAATTAGAAAAAGTGGATTTGTTCTGCAAAACATTATTGATAATTATATATTTTCGTATACTATCGTTAAAGATAGAGATGTTAGTTATAATCATGGTGTAATATTTGCTAAATTTATTGAGATTATGGATATGTGTCAAAATAAATTTCTTTTTGGTGCTGATAATTTGAGATTACCAAAGAATCTTTATCCATATATTCACACTATTGAACGTGAAACTTATTATTACAGTAATTGCTTTGAAGGTGATACTGTGAAATGTAATATGAATATTTCTTTTGAGCCTTGTGAAAGAAGAAATATGACCGATAATTGCAAGGAAATAACACCATTTTGGATTATAGCAAGCTTTGAGTTGTTTAACCAAAATACTAATAATCTGATTGTAATTTCTAAAGTAAAAAAGATAGTATGTATTCCTCTTCAGGACTCTATTTTAGAGTATGATATCAATAGGATTATATTCCAGAAATACGGTGATTTATTTCAATCATAAATAATTAAATTAAAACAGAAAGGAACATCTTATATGAATAACATATTTGAAGTTGTGAAAGAATCTATTGAAGAAATATTGAGTTTAGACGAAACAAATTGTGTTGAAGTTTCATTGAATAGCAAATTGGTTGATGATTTGGGATTAAAGTCATTGGATATTGCACAATTAATAGCAATGTTGGAAATTGAATTTGATAAGGATCCTTTTTCAGAAGGAACAGCAAGCCTAGCTAATATTATTACAGTTAACGATTTGTGTGAAGTATATATGTAAATAAAAAAATAAGATTTTGAGAGGAGGACAGACAATGATTGAGTGGATAAATAAGAGACTTGAAGAATTTGAGAATGATGAAGCGTTGATTGTAAATGGTAAAATCTACTTATATTCTGATATACTTAAGGGCGTTGATAGATGGACTAATAAGCTAAAATCTGATTCTATACATAAAAAGGAAGTTGTAGCTTTATTTGGTGATTTTAGTGCTGAAATGCTTTTTGCTCTGTTAGCACTTGCTATTAATGAGAATATTATTTTACCTATTGCCAGTGAAAAAGAGGATAAACTGAATGATATGCTTAATGTAGCAAGAGCTGACAAATTGTATATCTTTGATGATGCAAATGTGAAATTAAAAGAGTTATCAAACACCTCTACACATCCTCTTTTGGAGAAATTACGTGTTGAAAATGATGCAGGAATAATGATATTCACTTCTGGTAGTACCGGTGAGGGAAAGTGTGCACTTCATAGATTTTCAAGTTTAACCTATAAATCAAAAAAAGAAGTTAAACGCAGAGCATTGAGAACCCTTGTTTTTTTAAAGATGGACCATATCGGAGGAATTAATACTATATTTTCCATATTGTTTCAAGGTGGTACAATGGTTCTCATAAATGATAGAACTATAAAAACTGTTTGTAGTAGTATTGAAAAGTATAAAGTTCAATTATTGCCAACTACGCCGTCATTTATTAATATGATGATAATTTCGGGTGCTTGTAAAAATTATGATTTATCATCTTTGATGCTTATAACATATGGTACAGAAGTAATGCCTATAACTACCCTTAAGGCTATTAATGAGGAAATGCCTTATGTAAAAATAAGACAGACCTATGGGTTAACCGAAATGGGTATTTTTTCAACAAAATCTAAAGATAATTCATCTCTCTGGATGAAAGTTGGCGGTGATGGTGTTGAAACAAAAATAAAAAATAATATTTTATTTATAAGATCTCCTTATGCTATGCTTGGATATTTAAATGCATCTTCACCATTTGATGATGAAGGATGGTACAATACAGGTGATGAAGTTAGGATGGATGGAGAATACTTGCATATATTAGGGCGTAAAGAAGAAATTATAAATGTTGGTGGTGAAAAAGTATTTCCGGCAGAAATTGAAAATGTATTGTTAAGAATGTCAAATGTTCAGGATGTAGTTGTTTATGGAAAGAAAAGCCCTATAACTGGTCAGATTGTTGTTGCTGAATTTTGTTTAATTAATAATGAAGACGAAAAGTTATTTAAGAAGAGAGTTTTGCAATACGCTAAAGGACATTTAGAACCTTATAAAATTCCACGTATTATAACAATTTCAAATAAAAATTTTATTGGTTCTAATTTAAAGAAAAAAAGATTCATATAAAATATTAGGTCGTATCTGAAAACTCAAAACAACTGTCTATTTCTACTAATTTGGGCGATTTCTTCGTGAAAAATACTCGAAATACGTAAGTATTTTTCCGTTTTTTTGCTCGAACTCACCTCGTC
>JAXJXA010000129.1:0-5123 GCA_036307745.1 Acutalibacteraceae bacterium
GATACAAGGTACTGCACTCAAGTTATTGAACCGCCGTGTACCGAACGGTACGCACGGTGGTGTGAGAGGTCGGCTACTCAACTAATGGGTAGCCTCCTACTCGATTGTCTACATTTGCCATTGATATCTTTTTACAAATAATGTATAATATTATCAAAATTATAGTATTATGGAGGTAAATTATGAGAAGTAAAAAGATTGTGGCATTATTGTTATCAATAATTATGTTGTTTTCTTGTTCAGTAACAGTTTATGGTATTTTTCAACAAAATGGTTTTAATTATGAATACATAGATAATACAAATACTGTGGAAATTATGAGTCTTACTACAAATGGAGAATTGTCAGGTGCAACAAGTATTACAATACCTGCAACCTTAAATGGTGGTCTGGTTACTAATATTGGGATGTCTGCTTTTTATAGCAATAAAATAATTACTGAAATAAAATTTCCTGACACTCTTAATGTTATCTCTAACAGTGCTTTTTACGGTGCTACATCTTTGCAAACAATAACTCTTCCCAAAGAGTTAAAATATTTAGGAAGAGCCTCTTTTAGTTATTGTATTGGTTTAAGTTCAGTTGTTTTTGATACCCAAAAACTTTCTGTTATTGAACCCTCAGCGTTTTTTGGTTGCACAAATCTTAATAATGTAATCTTACCTACATCATTATTTAGTATAGATAACTATGCGTTTGCGAATTGTACAAATCTTACAAATATTTATATACCATCAAATGTATCTGTTATATCTGACAATGCTTTTAGTGGAGTTAAAAATCTTACTATTTATGGCAGTAAAGATTCTAATGCTTATAACTATGCTGTTAAAAATAATATTTCTTTTGTTTCGATAGATGACATAGATAGAACAAGCCTTAATGATTGGATTGATACAGTCTGGTATAAATTAAACGGTGAAAGTTCATTATATCTTGAAGATACTATTGAAAATCTTAGAGAAAAATATAATACTGCTGTTGCTGTGCAAGATAACTTTTTCTCTTTACAGCCTGAGGTTGATAACGCTGTAACAGAATTAAAAAATGCTTATTATTCACTTAAATTAAAATCTATGATAAAGCTCGAAGAAAAGGTTATTGAAGCCGAAAGTTATATGAGTACAGCAGATTTGTATACGGAATCTTCTGTTAATAATCTGAAAACTGCAATAGATTCTGCAAATGAAATAATTAATAAACTTGTTCCTACTCAAAGAGAGGTAAGTGCAGCTATCAATACAATTAATGCACGAATCAATTCTTTAGTTTTTCAGTCAGAAGAGGATTTGAGAAATATAATTGAACTATCTAAAGATATTCTCGAAAATAATCCCTATAAATATACAACTGAATCTATAAATGATTTGCAAACTGCTTATGATAGTGCATTACCATTGTTGGCAGATGGAGCAATTCCTACTAATGAGGAGTTGACTGAAGCTGACACAAATGTCAGAAATGCTTACAATGCCCTCCTCGAGTTAATGAAAGGTGATATCAATAGTGATAGAAAAGTAACTATAAAAGACGCAGTTATTATTCAGAAGTATATTCTTGGAATTAAAGAATTTGACCAGAGAAATTGTTATACAGCTGATTTTAATGATGACGGAAAAGTTTCTATTGCAGATATTGTTCTTGTTCAGCGATATATTCTTGGGGCATAAAAAATTATTACAAAACCTCCCAAAATATGGGGGGTTTTGCTATGTGAATATAATTTCATTCCCTTGATTTTTTTTTGAGAATGTGTGATAATACATACTTGTATAATTAATTTTGATAGATGGTGATTATATGTTTAATTTATTTAACAAAGATAGTGGAATTAAAGGCGGTGCTATTGAATATATTGTTGTAGGTCTTGGCAATCCTGGTAAAGAATATGAACATACCCGACACAATGCAGGTTTTATTGCTGTTGATAAAATTGCAGAAAAATATAACTGTAATATCAATAAACTAAAGTATAAAGCTATGATTGGCGACTGCACTATAAGCGGTAAAAGAGTTTTATTAATGAAACCTCAGACCTTTATGAATTTAAGTGGGGAGTCTGTTGTACAGGCAATGAGCTTTTATAAAATCCCACCCGAAAATGTCATTGTGCTTTTTGATGATATTTCACTTGATGTAGGTAGAATGAGAGTAAGACGCAAGGGTAGCGATGGAGGTCAAAGAGGAATGAGAAGTATTATTGGTTTGAATGGCAGTGAAAATTTTCCAAGAGTAAAGATAGGAATAGGTGATAAACCAAATCCACATTGGCAGTTGGCTGATTGGGTTCTGTCACGCTTTACAAAAGATGAATTGGGTATCCTTGATAAGGTAACTGATAAAGCCTGTGGTGCTGTCGAATATATTATTGGTGGCAACATCGACAAAGCAATGGCAGAGTATAACTCTTAAAGAGGTAAAACTATGAAATTTTTAAACAATATAATAGAAAAAATCCCTGAATATCAAACGCTGAAAAAAGCAACAGATATTGGTGGTACTTTAGCGGTAACAGGGGTAACAGGCGTTCATAAAGTGACTATAATAAATTCACTCCCATTTTCTAAAAAAATGGGAGCTTTTGTAGTTGCTTATGATGAGCACGAAGCTCAGGTTCTTGCAAATGACCTTACAGCGATGGGTAAGTCTACTTATTTTTATCCCCTGAGAGATTTTATATATAAAGATATCAATAGTAGATCACGAGAATATGAGCATCAAAGAATTAATGTTCTTTGCAAAATTTTAGAAAATAAAGCTGATATAGTAATAACAACTATTGATGCACTTGCACAGTTTACAATTCCTCCTCAGGTTCTTAAAAAGGCTACTGTAAATCTTGAAAGTGGAACTGAAATATCTGTAGATGACGTTATTCAAGCGTTGGTTCTTAATGGCTACGAAAGATGCGACATTGTAGAGGGTGCTGGACAGTTTGCCCACCGTGGCGGAATTCTTGACTTATTTATGCCCGATACAGATAAGCCTGTAAGAATTGAATTCTGGGGTGACGAAATAGATACTATAAATACATTCGACATTGAAACTCAAAGACGTTTAGACTATGTAGAAAAGATAACAATCACACCTTCAGTAGAAGTTCTTATAAACGACAAACAGAAGTTAGCACAGAAAATTGTTGAAAAGCTAAATTTACTTAAGGGAAAAAATTCAGCCAAAGCAAAGGAAATTTTACAAAGTGAAGCAGATTCTCTGGTTAACGGAGTTAATATTGGTTCTGCTGATAAATTTATAGGACTTGTATATGATGAAACAGCGTCACTTCTTGACTATATTGATAACAGGATTATCTTTATATCAGAACAGACAAAGGTTAAAGCAAGACAAAACTTTTTTTATGTTCAGTATAATGGTGAAATTAAGGATAATTTTGCATCAGGTTCATTATGTAAAGGTTTTGAAACTTATTGTCTTGAAAAATTTCAGGTTTGGGACTTTTTTGAAAAAAATACAACCATTTTTCTTGATAATTTTACCCATGGTTCATATGATTTGAAGCTGAACGAGCTTATAACATTTACTGCAAAACAACTGTCATTATGGAGCGGTTCATATAGTATTCTAAAAGAAGATCTTAATATGGATTTTCACAATGATACATCAATGGTTATTCTTGCCGGAACATCAAAAAGTGCTGCCTCACTTGAGCAACAATTAATTGATGATGGTTATCCTGCTCAGCTTGTAAATGATATTGAAAATCCAATTCCTAATCATATATATGTTATGCAGGGAGCTTTGTCAGCAGGTTTTGAATATCCAACAGTAAAATTTAAACTGCTATCACACGGTGCTGTTTTTACCCCTGTCAAGAAAAAATTACAGCGTCCTAAAAATGCTCAGCAAATCTACTCTCTTGAAGAGCTTAGCATTGGTGACTATGTTGTACATACCAAGTTCGGAATAGGTGTGTACAGAGGTATAGATAAGATAGAGAAGGACGGCATAATTAAAGACTATATAACAATCCGTTATGCTAAAGATGATGAGTTGTATGTTCCTGTAACTCAACTTGATATGGTTTCAAAATATATAGGTCCAAAAGAGGATAACAAAGTAAAGCTGAGTAAACTCGGAGGTACAGACTGGTCAAAAGCAAAATCAAGAGTACGCAATGCTGTAAAGGATATAGCTCACGAATTGACTAAATTATATGCTGAAAGAATGAAGGCTAAAGGTTTTGCATTTACTCCTGATAGTGAATGGCATCACGATTTTGCTTCACATTTTGAATACGAAGAAACCAGCGATCAGTTAAGATGTATTGATGAGATTACAAGTGATATGGAACGTACTGCACCTATGGACAGACTACTGTGCGGTGATGTTGGATTTGGAAAAACAGAGGTTGCACTGCGTGCTGCCTTTAAATGTGTTGCAGACTCAAAACAATGTGCATTGTTATGTCCTACAACTATTCTTGCCTGGCAGCATTACCAGACAGCATTAAGAAGATTTGAAGGCTTTCCTGTTAAGATAGAGTTACTTTCACGTTTCAGAACAGCGGCACAACAGAATGAGATTATCAAGGCTTTAAAACGTGGTGAGATAGATATGGTTATTGGTACTCATCGTTTGATATCAAAAGATATAAAATTTAAAGACCTTGGACTTGTAATAATTGATGAAGAGCAAAGATTTGGAGTAGCACAGAAAGAAAGATTTAAAGAAATTTGTAAGAATATTGATGTTCTTACTTTGTCAGCCACACCTATTCCACGAACCTTAAATATGGCTATGAGTGGTATTCGTGATATGTCTGTACTTGAAGAAGCACCTCAGGACAGACAACCGGTTCAAACCTATGTTATGGAGTATGATCAGGAAGTCGTTTTTGAGGCTATCAGACGAGAATTGAGGCGAGGTGGCCAGGTGTTTTATTTGCACAATAGTGTTGATACTATTGATACCTGTGCTTTTAATATTTCTCAGGGAATCCCTGAGGCAAATGTAGGTGTCGGTCATGGTAAAATGAGTGAGCAACAGCTTTCAGAGGTATGGCGTAGAATGTTGGAACAGGAAATAAATGTTCTTGTCTGTACTACTATAATAGAAACAGGTGTAGATATTCCGAATGCAAATACATTGATTATAGATAATGC
>JAXJXA010000130.1:0-4841 GCA_036307745.1 Acutalibacteraceae bacterium
AATTGTTGTATAGAACTGTCTGCTCTTATCATAAACACCTGTATTTATAAAATCTGTAAGTACATTATTTGAATTTGAAGCACAAATAAACTTCTTTATTGGTAGTCCCATAAGCATTGCATAGTATGATGCAAGAATATTACCAAAGTTACCTGTTGGTACAACAACATTTACTTTATCTCCAAACTTGATTGTTCCATTGTTAACAAGGTCGCAATAAGCTGAAACATAATAAACAATCTGAGGTAAAAGTCTTCCCCAGTTAATTGAGTTAGCACTTGAAAATAGCTTGTCATTAGCCTGGAGTTTTTCAATAATCTCAGTTGTTGTAAATATCTTTTTAACACCTGTCTGTGCATCATCAAAGTTACC
Source organism: Acutalibacteraceae bacterium (assembly GCA_036307745.1). GTDB lineage: Bacteria > Bacillota > Clostridia > Oscillospirales > Acutalibacteraceae > CAG-964. Next base: position 373 of record JAXJXA010000130.1, read on the forward strand.
CTTAATAGCACAAACATTTACGTTATCACCCTCCTGAGTTGTCATCTGACACTTCTGCATAGGGCTAACGCCGTCCTGTGGATAGAAAACAATAATTCTTGTACCCTCTACGTCCTTAAAACCTTCAAGTGCAGCCTTACCTGTATCACCTGATGTAGCAACAAGGATAACAGCTTCTTTACCCTTGTACTTCTTTGCAAGAGATTTTGTCAAAAAGTATGGCAAAATCTGGAGTGCCATATCCTTAAAAGCAGATGTAGGACCATGCCACAGTTCAAGAATATTCATTGTATTGCCATTAAGTTTTGCAGAAACAATAGGAGCAGGATTTTCTGAGCCAAACTTTTCAGCAGTATATGCACTATCAACACAGTCGGCAACCTCTTCTGCTGTAAAATCAGTGAGATAATCACCTATAATCTTCTTTGCTCTTCCCTTATAATCCAAGCTCAGCATAGCCTTAAAATCTTCTTCGCTGTATTTAGGAATTTCCATTGGTACAAACAAACCACCGTCATTTGAGATACCTTGAGAAATAGCCTGTGCAGCTGAAACAACTATGCTTTTATCTGTGGTACTATTATAATTCATATAGATTTCCCTCTCTTACAAAATTATCTATCCTATAATATATAACAAAAAAGTATAAATGTCAAACATATCTGATATAAAAGCCCTGTTTTTAGGCAATTTTTTTATATTTTTATCCATCATTTTATCTATAATAAAATAAAATGGTTACTTTTTCACAATATTAAGAATATACTCAAGAATACTTTCAGAAAACACTCTGCTGTTGTCCATAAAAATTATATTACTTTTTAATTGTGGAAAATCTTTTAAACTTTGAGGGGCTATTGCAATATCTGAATTATTAAGCATAGGTACATCAAATTCACTGTCACCTGCTGAAATAACTGTTGATATATTCAATTTTTTACGCAATCTTTCAATAGCATTACCTTTGCTAAGCTGTTTTGGGACTGCATACACCTTAACACCGTTGAAAAATACATCCAGCTTGCTAGTATCAAGATTTTTTTGCAACATTAAAACAGTATCTTTAGGATTATTACTTTTAGTAAAAACAAACAGCTTACGGATATTACGAACTTCAAAACTACGGTTTACATCATTTTCTAAAAGTTCTTCAGCTTTTTTTAATTCCTGCTGACAATTCTCTACCAATGCAAAAGAATCATTATACCATTTTATGTCCTCTTCACCATTTACTAAAAGTACACCACCATTGCATACAAGAGCATATTCGGGAACACCAAGTTTAAAATCAATTCTGCTATATTGCTGTTCTGTACGGGTTGTAGTAGGTACAACTAAAACTTTCTCTTTTACCTTTTTTAATAACTCAAAAGTATTATTTGTAATAAAGGAAATTTCTCTGCCCTGATAAATCTCAACACAACGCTTATCATCACCTATGTTCTGTTTATAAGAATAAATCATTGTATTGTCTAAATCTGTATTAAATACTACCATAAAAATTCTCCCAAAAAAAGATGTGTGGCAACATTGTACCACACATCTTGACATAAATAAAGATAATACTATTTATTTTTTACTACTGCTTTTGTAATAACTTTTCTAATTAGATCGATCGGTATCATTGTTACAGCAAATAGCAGAACTACAAGCCAACCCTGTGGGGCAAATGGTACACAACTGAACATTTTACCAATCTCAGCAAATAGATTAAAATCACCTATCGACAATGGAACAAGTGCTGCATTTACAATACAGAACTGAACCAGAATTATTATAAAGAATACCTTTAAGAAGCCTTTGTTTTCATTCAGACCCTTGAAAATACCAAAACCATCATCTCTTACGTTGAAACCATTAAACAAAGCACTTACAATAAACAATACAAAATATCCCGTTAAATGCTGTGCCTCTAAATATTTACCGTCAACATCTGTAAACAGGCTTTTAAAGAACGGTGCTGTTAGGTAAACAAAGCTCATAACTGTTAGCCACATACCCATTACAAGAATTTGTATTCCCATAGGCTTACTTATAATACTTTCATCTCTTCGTCTTGGCTTTTCTCTCATATATTCCTTAAGTGCAGGTTCATTACCAAGCATAATTGCACCAAGACCATCCATTACAAGGTTTACAAACAACAAGTGAGTTACCTTTAAAGGCTCTTCTACACCAAAGAAAGGTGCCAATGCACTTACTACAACGGCAGCAACATTAATTACCAACTGGAACTTACAGAACTTAAGAATGTTATGATAAATGGTTCTACCATACCAGATAGCATCTTTGATTGACTTGAAGTTGTCATCAAGGATAACAATTTTACCTGCTTCCTTAGCAGCCTCTGTACCACTACCCATAGCAAAACCAACGTCTGCTCTCTTAAGTGCAGGAGAGTCGTTAACACCGTCACCTGTCATACCAACAACAAGATTCATTTCTTGACATAGACGAACCATTCTTGATTTATCAGTAGGCAAAGCTCTTGCAATAACTCTGATTTTAGGAATAATCTTTTTAACCTCGTCATCAGACATCTGGTTAAGTTCAGCAGATGAAATAGCAACGTCAGATTTATTTTCAAGCAAGCCAGAATCTTTAGCAATGGCGATAGCAGTTTCAAGTCTGTCACCTGTAATCATAACAACCTGAATACCTGCATTCTTTACTTCATGAATAGCTTCTCGAGCCTCAGGACGCACATCATCTCTGATACCTACCAGACCAATGATAACTATATCATCATTAATACTGTTTTCAACAAGCTCTTTTTCTGAATAACCAAAAGCAAGCACACGCATTGCCTTTGCCGCAAGTTCGTCAATCTTTCTATTAAGAACAGCCTTATCTATTGTCTGAATTTTACCGCTTGCATCAAGGAATTTTTCTGCATTCGCAAGTAATCTTTCAGGAGCACCCTTATAAAAAGTTTTACCCAAAGTATCAATTCTTGACTGGCTAAATTTATTTGTTGAATTAAAGCCCTGGCTTGCAGTTACAACACAATCTTTATCATCCTGCAACATACGGAAAGTTTCTTCACCTATAAATTTCATAAGAGCCTGATCTGTTGCATTACCACCTATAACTGTGTGTGATGCATCAAACATAGACTGTGTATTTTTACCGATAGCTAAATCAACAAGACCCTTAACTTTACTGTGCTTGCTGAGATTTGAAATTTCGATTGAGTTACCATCTGCTGTAAAGAAATCTACAACCTCCAGCTTACCTTTTGTAATTGTACCAGTTTTATCGCTGAACAAAATATTTAATGAACCTGCTGTTTCAATACCTTCTGCCTTACGAACAAGTACATTATGGTCAAGCATTTTACTTGTATTTTGCATAAGTACCAAAGAAATCATAAGAGGTAAACCTTCCGGTACAGCACAAACAATTATAACAACAGCAAGAGAAACAGCCTCTACTATCTTTGTGATTATATTCTGTGCACCTGATGCGAAAAATGCCTGATATCCGCCATCTCCCATAAATATAAATAAACACATATACAGCACTGCAATAACAATAGCACCGATGTAACCAAATGTAGAAATCTGCTTAGCAAGTTTAGCGAGTTTTACCTTCAGAGGTGAATCAGGCTCGTCTTCCTGCATTTCCTCTGCCATTTTACCCATCATTGTCTTGAGACCGACTTTTCTTACATCAAGAACACCTTCGCCATCAAATACAACAGCACCTCTGAACAATGAATGCTTATCTACAAAGGTATCACCTGTGATATCATCTTCTAACTGGAAAGAAATATCAGCGGCAGTTTTCTTGCATTCTTCTGCCTCACCGTTGAGGGCTGAGTTATCAACACGCAGGGAGCCGTCAATAAGTACACCATCTGCCGGAATTTTATTACCTGATTGCAAAAGTACTTTATCACCAACAACAACATCATCAACATCAATGACAGTTACAACACCGTTACGATAAACCTTACATTGGTCTTTTTTAGTGCTGTTTTTAAGCTCTCTGTACTTAGTATCACTTGCAACACCTGTTTTTGCTGAAACAACAGCAACTATAAGAACAGCTACTATTGTACCTAGCGGTTCGTAGATTTCTGCATAGCCAAAAATACACATAACAATCATAAGAGCTGCTATGGCAAGCAGAATTTTGATCATAGGGTCTTTGAATGTTTCTTTAAACTCCTGCCAAAAGGTTGTAGGCTCGGAGTCGGGTATGGAGTTGGGACCATATTTTCCCCTGGACTCTTCAACTTCCCTATCTGTAAGCCCATTAAATTTCATAAATTTCCTCCTAAATGAACTTTAAAATATTTGAATAAAAGAAGAAGAAACGCATAAAGCGGTTCTCCTTCTATTAATCACAGAATTTTATGTTACCTTAGAGGCTGTTTGAAAAATCAAAAGCACTGTATATTTTGCCCCAAATCGGTGCTTTCTGCGATTTTGCCTTGAAATCACTCGTTTTGAAACAAAAATCCA
>JAXJXA010000131.1:0-6123 GCA_036307745.1 Acutalibacteraceae bacterium
ACTTAGTGCCTTGATGATTCAACGTTGCCACCTCCATAAACTCAAATTTATTTTGTAATTTTAATAAATAAAATATATCATAAAAATGTAAAAAATTCTACCATATGTGAAGGGAAATGCCTGAATAACTTAAAATTCTTTTGTCAAGTTCCTCGACATATTCAGATAACGTCTTTCTGGAATTTGATGGTTGATACTATTTTGTGAACACTCAACTATATTTGTCTTTGTTTTACTTTTTTTAAAACAGAAAAAGATAAGAAGTCTATTCCTTGAATTAGCATTTAACATATGTTATAATCGAAAATGGATTATAATAGGGAGGTTATGTGGAAAATGAACATTAAAAGGCTTTTTGCCGGAGAAACTGACAATACATTTATACAGTTTTTCAGATATTGTTTTGTAGGTGGTTTTGCTTTTGTAGTGGATTTTGGCGTGCTTACCTTTTTGGTGGAATTATTTGCTATGCCACATGTTGCAGCAGCAACAATTTCATTTATTGCAGGACTTGCTACTAATTATATATTAAGTACATTCTGGATTTTTAAAAAGTCCAATGTTAATAACAGATTGGCTGAATTTACAGTTTTTGCCATTATAGGTGTAGTTGGACTACTGATTAATGATGCAATAATATGGCTGTTTCAGGATTTTTTAGGGACAAACCTGATTTTAGGTGGTTATCAAGGAACAGAAAATGGCGAGATAAAGTATTATATATTTGGTACGGTGCAGTATTATATGGTGGGTAAAATAGCCGCCACAGCAGTCTCCTTTGTATGGAACTTTGTTGCACGTAAGCTGATACTTTTCAATAAGAAATAAAACTTTGAAAGGATATGAAGAAATGAAAAAGGTTGTTGTTATAGGTGCAGGTCCTGCGGGACTTACTGCTGCACTAGAACTATTGGATGGCACACAGGAATATGATGTTACTGTGCTTGAAGAAACTGATGTAATTGGTGGTATTTCACAAACTGTAAAATATAATGGCAACAGAATGGATATTGGCGGACATAGATTCTTTTCTAAAAACGATGAAATAATGAATAAATGGAAAGAGCTTATGCCTTTGCAGGGTTCACCTTCCTTTGATGATGCAAAGTTGGGTAGAGAAAAGCCTTTGGAGGCAGGAGGTCCTAATCCTGATGTTGATGACGAAGTTATGCTTGTAAGAGAACGTGTTTCAAGAATTTATTATATGAAGCACTTTTTTGACTATCCTGTTACAATGAAAGCAGAAACTATAAAAAATATGGGTTTTGTAACAACGATGAAAGCAGGGTTCAGCTATCTTAAATCTGTTATGTTAAAAAAGCCTGAGGATTCTCTTGAAAACTTCTATATAAACCGTTTCGGTAAGGTGCTTTATAGTATGTTCTTTGAGGGATATACCGAAAAATTGTGGGGCAGACATCCTAGTGAAATTTCGGCAGACTGGGGAGCACAGAGAGTAAAAGGTCTTTCAATAAAAGAAGTTCTTAAGAATATGTTCAGCGGAAAAAAGAAAGACAACAAAAATGTAGAAACTTCGTTGATTGAGCAGTTCTGGTATCCTAAATATGGTCCTGGTCAGCTTTGGGAGACAGTTGCAAGCCGTGTAGAAGCAAATGGCGGCGTGGTTAAGAAAAATCATAAAGTTAAAGATATAGTTTGTGAAAAAGGTAAGGTTACATCTGTTGTCTGTGAAACTCCAAACGGTGAAGTGACGATTGAGGGAGATATTTTCATTTCATCTATGCCTGTAAAAGACTTAGTTACGGGTATGACGGGCGAAAAGCCATCTCAGCAAATTCTGGATATAGCTAAAGGGCTACCTTACAGAGATTTTGTAACAGTAGGGTTGTTGCTTAATAAGCTGGATTTGAAAAATGAAACAGATAAGAAAACTCTGGGCAATATTGTGCCTGATTGCTGGATTTATGTTCAGGAAACCAATGTAAAACTGGGAAGAATACAGATATTCAACAACTGGTCGCCATATCTTGTTAAAGACCCTGAAAATACCGTTTGGGTAGGGCTTGAATACTTCTGTGAAGAAGGCGACGATTTCTGGAATATGAGTGATGACCAGTGTATTGATATGGCTATAAAAGAGCTTGAAACTATGGGTGTAATATCAAAAGCAAATGTTCTTGACAGCCACAGAGAAAAAATCAAAAAGGCATATCCTGCATATTTTGATACATATGAGCATATGGACAAGCTGATTGAATATCTTGATACTTTTGGTAATCTGTACTGTGTAGGAAGAAATGGTCAGCACAGATATAACAATATGGATCACTCTATGCTTACAGCTATAAAAGCTGCTGAAGCGATTAAGCAAGACAAGACAGATAAAAAAGATATCTGGAATGTTAATACAGAAAAAGAGTATCACGAAGTTAAGGAAGAAAAGTAAGGGGGATGTTTTATGGAGAAAAGTTCCGTTTCTACGTCTCGTATAGAACAAGGTTTGCCTTTTGAGAGTATATTCAATACTTTAGCTAACCATCCTTTTATTGCGTTGGCTATAATGTGTTTTGCAAGTGCTTGTGTTTTTGGAAGTAGTACAGATGTTAAGCTATCACAGCTATCTGTTTTCTATATATTTGCAATTTTTATAGCAACAGCTTTTGTAGTTGTTTATTTTGGATTGAAAAAATATTTTAAATCTGAACTTACAAAGACATATGCCTTTTTTGTTACTGTTTTATTTGGGCTGATTGTAGCTGTTCTTATAGCAGGTATAGAGGAAAATATTACAGCAGTCTTTATCCTTGCAGGTATGATTGCTTTGGGGCTATTTATGTTGTGGTGTTGGCAAGGTACAATAAATACACAGCGTTTTGCAGTGTTGATTATTTTTCTTGGGTTTGCCCTGAGGCTTACATATATTCTATATACCACTATTTATGAACGTCAGCACGATAATGGTGTAATAGGGCAGACCGAAGGTCATTTAGGCTATATAACACATTTCTGGAATAACTTGTTTGAATTACCTGAGGGAGATGTAAGACTTCACAATCAATATTATCATCCACCTTTACACCATTTTATTGTGGGTATAGTTCTTAATTTGTTAAAAGCAATAGGATTTACAGATATCAGTTCAGCAGGGGAATATATACAGTATATCACAATGTTTTATTCCTGTTCCTGTATGGTAATAATGTATAAAATTTTGCGATTCTTTAAAATTCACGGTATTGCATTAATTTTAGGTTTGTCAATAGTTGCATTTCATCCTACTTTTTACATTCTGGGCGGAAGTGTAAATAACGATATGCTGTCTATTACATTTATGGCGGCGGCTATTTTGAATACGCTTTATTATTACAGAAATCGAACCTACAAAAATATTGTAAAGATTGCACTATGTGTTGGTTGCGGTATGATGAGCAAGTTGTCGGGTTGGATGGTTGCACCTGCCATTGCAGTAGTATTCATAATAGTGCTTGTTCAGGAGAAAAAGCACTGGATTGGAATTATAAAGCAATGGGTTGCATTTGGTGTTGTGTGTGTTCCACTTGGCTTGTGGTGGAGCGTACGTAATTTTGCACTGTTTGGGGTACCTTTTAATTATGTACTTGACTTTGGTAAGCAGATAGATATGTATGTTGGTAATCGCACATTTTTGGAAAGACTTACCGACTTCAGTTCCTTTCAGTTCGAAAGTGTATATGACCAGTTTGTGTGGTATAACTGTCCATACTACGAATATAACCCTACGATAGGATTGTTTAAAACGTCTGTGTTTGATGAAGCACAGTATACATCCGGGCTTGATTTCTGGGCTGTGCTGTTATTTTGGGTTAATGTAGTGCTTGCTTTGGTTGCAGTACTAGCTATGATATATATGCTCATTAAGAGTACAGGAATACTGGACAGAGTTATGAAGATATTTTTATTTTTGATATATATTGTGCCGACAGTGTCATACTATATATTCTGTGACTCTTTTCCTTATACCTGTACAATGAATATAAGATATGTTGTAATAACAATCTTTACAGGTGCGTTATTCTTTGCGATGGCATTACAAACGATAAGAGAACAATATCTACCAAGAGAAAATAATGCAGATGAAAATTCAGACAAAACCGAAGTAATGGTTAAATCCCATAGTATATATAAAGGACTGTCAGCATTGGCAATTACCATTACAGTAGTTTTCTGTATTGCTTCTATTGTTACCTATGTTATGATAGGTTTTGTACCAGCAATATATGATGGTTTTTTACATTGATGTAATAAAGTATAAGGGGCTATCTCGTATTATAAAGGATTTGAGATAGCCTTCTTTAGTAATGAATATTATAATACTATACTATGATTAATTTGTAGGCTTTTTAATCAGAACAGTTATCATTCACTGTTTTACAATGTACATTCACAGATTATTTTTTCTGATTTAGACACAGCTAAGTAACAAAAAACAATAAAATTCTAAAAAAATAAGGCAAAAATAAAAAATCCCCTTGCGTAAGGTATTGCTAATAACGCTGGGTAATGCAGTAAAATGCTTATTGAAAGGAGGCGGAGACTATGTCAGAATACACGACAGGAGAAATGGCAAAGCTCTGCGGGATAACAGTCAGAACAGTACAATACTATGATACAAGAAATATTCTTGTACCTAGCCGACTTAGTGAAGGAGGCAGACGACTTTATTCAGAAGAAGATTTGCGAAAATTAAAAGTTATATGCTTTTTGAGAGAAATTGGATTATCAATTAACAGCATAGGCGAATTGTTGTCAGAGGATGCTCCTGAAAATGTAATATCAATTTTGCTTTCACAGCAGGAACAAACATTAAAGGAAGAAATTTCTGAAAAACAGTCACAGTTGGATAAGGTTAAAGAGCTTATGCGTGAACTCAAAAATGTAAGTAACTTTTCTGTCGAATCTATAACAGATATAGCTCACGTTATGAAAAACAAAAATAAATTAGCAAAAGTAAGAGGAATAACAATCACAATAGGAGTAGTAATGGAAATTATTGAAGTTGCTACTTTTACGTTGGGAATAACAAAGGGAATATGGATACCATTTATAATAGGTATGCTTGTGATCATTTTTGCAACGATAGGTGTTTGTGTCTATTATTTTAAAAATGTGGATTATATTTGCCCTGAATGTCATACCGTATTCAAGCCTACTTTTAAAGAGGAATTTTTTGCACCCCATACACCTAAAACAAGAAGATTGAAGTGTACAAAGTGTGGACATAAGGGTTATTGCGTTGAAACATACAGAGAGGAGAAGGTTGAAAATGAATAAATTGAAAAAACCTTTCCTGTTTGCTATTGCATTGTTTCCTATAGCCGTATTAGGAGGATTGTTTACCTGTCTGTATCAATTTGATTTGTATTCGCCTGAAGCCTTAGAACAAGTAACTGCACAGGTGGGTAACAGGGAAATCTTGATGCTTATAACGATATTGCAGACTTGTGGATATGCGGTTGTTTGTGGATTTATTGGATACATTCTTGCAGAAAAGACGGGGTTAATGGGGTCTTTCAAAATTGAAAAATCTGCACTTGTAAAGGTTCTGGTAATAACAGCAGTTTGTGGTGTGCTTTTTAGCCTTGACTACTGGGTGTTTGGCAATGCAGAACATTTAATTCAGGAGGGTACAGAGGCAGGGTTAACTGTACAGGCAATTATAGCATCTATTTTCTATGGTGGAGTAATTGAAGAGGTAATGCTAAGATTAATGGCTATGTCACTGGTGGCCTTTATAATATGGAAGGTATTTTGCAGAAATAAGCCAAAGGAAGAAATTCCTGAAGTAGTCTTTCTTTTGGCGAATATTATTACTGCACTGCTGTTTGCATTAGGACATATTCCTGCAACAATAATGGCATTTGGAGAGCTTACTCCGCTTATAGTGTTCAGATGTTTGTTGCTTAACGGTGGTTTAGGATTAGTTTTTGGATTATTATACCGTAAGCACGGTATACAATATGCTATGATAAGCCATATGGGTGTACATATTATCAGTAAATTGATATGGTTGATTTTTATATAAATAGCCTAGGTTATATCTGATACTAGGGCTTGTTTGAAAATAGAAAAAGTGCTGGATTTTTGTTCCAAAACGAGTGATTTCAAGGCAAAAACCGCAGAAAT
>JAXJXA010000132.1:0-5119 GCA_036307745.1 Acutalibacteraceae bacterium
ATTTCTGCGGTTTTTGCCTTGAAATCACTCGTTTTGGAACAAAAATCCAGCACTTTTTCTATTTTCAAACAAGCCCTAATATTCTAATATGTAACATCAATGTCAGGGTATTCGGATAGAGGGTCATACTTAACACCGTCATAACGGGTTTCAAAGTGTAGATGTGCACCGGTTGAATATCCTGTGGAGCCTACAAAGCCCAGAAGTTGTCCAGCCTCTATAGTATCTCCTATTGATACAACTATTGAACTCATATGTGCATATACTGTTGAGTAGCCATCACCGTGGTCAAGCATAACATAGTTTCCGTAACCACCGCCACAACCACAGCTTTCATATTTACCCCAGTTATGTATACAGTTGTTTTCTGCAAAAATTACTGTACCTGAATGTGCTGATACAACACTTGCTCCGTCAATTCCACCACTTGCTATATCTAAAGCACCGTGGTTAGATGAGCCTCTGTCCTCGTCCCATAAGGATGTAAGATTGTAAAATCCCGGCACAGGCCATATGTAACCATTTGTTGAAACAAAGTTGTCATCACTTTCTGTTTCATTTGGAGGAGTAAAGTTGTCTGTTATTTCATCATAAGAACTATTATTAGATGAATTATTATTTGAGGAATCTCCGTTTGAAGTAATAACAGATGAATCGCTGTTACTGCCTGAGGATGTTTCATTTTTTGAAGAAGAACTGTTTTTATCTTTTGTTGATGAACTGATATTATTTTTCTTATAGTAGCTTTCAATTTCTCCCTGTAAGTTTCCATATCCAGGGTCATCTAAAAGCATATCGGAAATTGATTGGTTTTCTCCATAAAGATAATTTAATCTTTCGCTGTTTGCTTCAAGAAGGCTCAAAAATGCTTCTCTTTTTTCTGTAAGTTGCTTGTTTTCCTTTTCAAGCTCTGACATTGAATCTTTCAGTACCTTCTGAGCTTTCTTATTTACGTTTACATCTTGTGTCAGATTGTCAATAAGTTGTGAATCGTGATCTGCAATAAGTGAAACGTACTCTACTTTATTAATTAAATCATCAAAATCTTTGGCACCAAGTATAACCTCAAGGTTACTGGCTGTACCGGCCATATAAATAGCCCTTATTCTTTCTTTAAGTTTTTCTTTGTTATCTGTAATATCATCATTCAAATCATTTACAGTTTTATTTGAATTATCAATTTTTTGTTGCAGTGTCGCAATTTCGAGTCTGGAATTTTCTATTTCTTTATTTAATTTGGTAAGTTTTTCTGTAAGCTCACTGTTCTCGTTTTCTTTTTGAGTAATTTCACTGGAGTTACTGTCTGCCTCTTCTTGAAGGCTGTCCTCATTTGAAACAGCGTATGTAGAAACAGTTTGCATACATATGAGCATTGCTGCCAATATAGTTAAAAATCCTTTTTTCATTTTTTCACCGCCGTTAAGATGCAAATATTCTTATTATTAAATCTTTTATTACCATCCTAAAAGTTCGTTGCCCTCAAGTTTGAGATACTTGCCAAGAGATATTGATGCACCCAGAGTACCTAATATAGCTCCTGCACTCACCATAAATACAAGAACGTATCCGACAACGGATGAAAAGCTGATTACTTCCACCGCTGTGATGTATTGTGTCTGTAAAACTCCCAGTAAGCCTTCATACAAAAATTTAAGCAATATAGAGCTTATTATACCTGAAATAATGCCTAATAACAAACCTTCAACAATAAAAGGTATTCTTACAAAGGCATTGGTTGCACCCACGGACTTCATTATGCTTATTTCAAAGCGTCGTGAATGAATGGTAGTTTTAATAGCTGTTGATACTATAAATAGTGATATAAGCCCAAGAATAAACACAACCCAAAAGCCAAGTGTTATTACCAGATTGTTGATTTCGGTAAACATATTGGCAAGTCCGCTACGGTTACTTACCTTGTAAACTCCATCTATCTTTGTAACCTTGCCCATTGTTTTGTCATATTGTGACAAATCTTCTAATGTAATTTTATATGCGTCTGGTAAAGGATTATTGTCTCCCTGAAATTCATCTGAAAGGTCACCAAGTTGTTTTGAAAACTCTTTGATACCCTCTTCTTTTGAATAAAATACAATCTTTGATATATTGTCAATTTTTTTTATTTCGTTACCTGCTTTTTTTACATCTTTATCCGACAGGTCATATTCAAGGAAAACTGTAATAACATTATCGCTTCCAATTTGTTCAACCAGTGCTTGTAAATTCATACAAAAAAGTACAGCTACGCCTGTAAGAAGCAGACAGCAAACCAATATTCCTATTGAAGCTGCTGACATTCCACGGTTGTTCCAGGCTCCCTTTACACCCTCGTTAAATAAATATCCAAATCCTTTCATTAGTAAAACCTCTCTGTGGCTATTTTTATTATGTTGTTGATTTTTCAATCTGCTCTTCTTTGATTTCCTGTATCAATGTATCATATTTAGAAGAATCTGTTTCATCATCAAATTTTTTATTCTCGTGCAGAGCATATTTATTACAGTTGTTTTCATAGATTATATCTTCAGTTTGAATTTCCAATTCATAAAGTTCCAAAGATTTTTCATCATCAGAAGTTTTCTCTATATTTTCTATATTATCATAGTCCATTTGTAGGGTGGAATTTATTGTATTGTCAATATCAGTTTCTTTTGTTTCCGATTGCTCGTCGTTTTTTTTGCTTCCAGTATCAGAAACAATTTTTCCCTTTTGAATTTCTATTACTCTGTGAGCAAACTGCTTTACAAGTTCTTTATCGTGAGTTACTACAATTACCGTTGTGCCATCTTCGTTTATTTTTTTTAGTAAGCTGATAATTTCCTTAGACATTTCTGTGTCCACATTGGCTGTGGGTTCATCTGCTATAATAATTTTTGGTTTATTAACCAATGCCCTTGCGAGGCTTACTCGCTGTTGTTCACCACCTGAAAGCTGACTGGGACGTTCTTTTAGTTTGTGTTCAAGTCCAACTTGTTTCAGAATATATTTTACTCTGTCGTTTATGACAGAAGGACTTTCTCCGATAACACGCATAGCAAAGGCAACATTGTCGAATACATTCATCTTATCAATGAGTCTGAAATCCTGATAAACCATACCCATTTTTCGTCTGAAATAGGGGACTTCACGCCTTTTTAGTTTGTTAATGGTTTGTCCATCAATAATAATGTCGCCTGTGGTTGGTTTTTGCTCTCTCATTATCAATTTAAGCAAAGTACTTTTTCCTGCCCCTGATGAACCTACAATAAAAACAAATTCACCGTCATCTATTTTTAAATCAATGCCATTTATTGCGTGGGTATCATTATCTTCGTAAGTTTTTGATACATTAATAAATTCAATCACTTGCAAACCTCCTGTAATACTAAGAGTTAATACCGTAATGTATATTAAAACTCTTATAAGTTTATTATTTCAACGAAAATAAAAGTTTTGATTAAACTTTTTCAAAAGTTTACAGGTCGAGAACAGTGTTCTCGTGTGAAATTTAAGGAAGGAGAATCCCTTAAACTTAAGATTTATCGGTATAAATTTAACATAATACAAGATATTATATCAAATTTATACCTAAAAGGCTATAATGTTTAAGTATTATTGGGTTGTAAATGTTGGAAAAAATATCCCTGTTTATTAAAAATCGCCGAGTAACAAATATTAAAGTTACATCGGCGATTGTTTTTTTACTGTTATATTACATTAATACTTAGTTGGATTAGCAGAAAGATACTTTTTAACCATAAGTGCAACCTTGAATACAATAGCATCTTCAAATTCTCTCAAATCCAGACCAGTCAACTTCTTGATTTTTTCAAGTCTATAAACCAGTGTGTTTCTGTGTACAAATAGTTTTCTTGAAGTTTCTGATACATTCAAGCTATTTTCGAAGAACTTCTGGATAGTAAACAGTGTTTCCTGATCAAGAGATTCTATTGAACTCTTTTTGAAAACTTCTTTCAAGAACATCTCACATAGAGTGGTAGGAAGTTGATAGATAAGTCTTGCAATACCAAGGTTATCGTAACTTATAATAGCACGCTCTGTATCAAATACTTTTCTAACTTCAAGTGCAACCTGAGCCTCTTTAAATGAGCGTGCAAGGTCTTTTATTCCCATAACAACAGTTCCTATACCAACAGTACAGTGTGTGTAAAATTCGCTTGATAAAGTATCCACAATAGAACTTGCAAGTTTTTCAAGATCTTTAGAATCAATACCTGTACGAATTTCCTTAACCAGTGCAATGTCTGTTTCGTTTATGCTTATAACAAAATCCTTTGATTTGTCAGGGAAGAAATTCTGTACAACATCATAAGCAGAGATATCTGTCTTTGATGTAATCTTAATAAGCATACAAACTCTTGTAACTTCAGAGTTGAAGCGGAGTTCTCTTGCTTTAAGATAGATATCACCGGGCAGAATATTATCAAGAATAACATTTTTGATAAAGTTAGCTCTGTCATATTTTTCATCGTAATATTGTTTTATACTGCTTAGTGATACAGCAAGTAGCTGAGCATATCTTTGTGCTATATCGTCATTGCCTTCAATAAATACGGCATATTCATTACTGTTGCCACTGCCAAAGGATTTAAAGGTTTGTCCGTTAATTACAAACGGAGTAGTTGAACTGAGCGTTTCAGCTGTAATTGAATCAATAACTTCACCAATTCTGCCAAGCTCGCTACAAGCAATTACAACTGAAGTGTCATCAACTACACCAATGGCTCTGTCAATGGCATCTTTCATCTGATGAATTACACCTTGGAACAATCTATTTGACATATAAAATCCCTCACCATTTCTTTCTATTTGTTTAATTAATGTTTAATGTGATATGTAACTTCAATGCATAAATTTTACTAAAAACAGATTATTTGCATCGACTATTATTTCTATGATATCCATTTTACACAAAATTTTTTAAAAATGCAACACTTTTGAGATAAAAAAGATTATCAAGGAAAAATTTTTTTATAATATAACTAATTTTAAATAATTATATTCACTTAAAGTTAATTACAATTTTATCTTTTCTAGGTTCAAATTTTGTTAATTTTACACCTGCTGAATTTAACATTCTTTTAGATGCCTTTGTGCTGTCGCTTTCACTATATTTATC
>JAXJXA010000133.1:0-4682 GCA_036307745.1 Acutalibacteraceae bacterium
CTTCAAGTCTGTGCTCAACAAGTATAACTGTTAAACCAATTTCTGTATTTAATTTACGGAGAGTCGATATAAATTCAGAGGCAGCTATTGGATCAAGCTGACTGGTAGGTTCGTCAAGTAATATAACATTTGGTTGCATGGCCATAACAGAAGCAAGGTTTAAAATTTGCTTCTGTCCACCAGAAAGTTCATCTGTGTTTTTATGATACCAACTCTGAATTCCAAAATAACTTGCCATCTCACCTACACGACAACGTATGGTTGAGCTATCTTTCCCCATATTTTCCAAACCAAAAGCCAATTCATGCCATACTTTGTCAGTTACAATTTGTTCGTCAGGATTTTGCCCCACAAAACCAATTTCACAGACACTTGTTATAGTGTCAAGTTTATTCAGTAACTTACCTTTGTAAAATATATTACCTGAAACTTCTCCAAATGGAGATATCTCTCTTTTTATGAGTTTCAGCAAAGTAGATTTTCCGCAACCTGATTCTCCACAAAGCAATACAAAACTACCTTCTTCTATATTCAATGTGATATTGTCTATTGCCTTTTTTTCGGATTTTGGATATTTAAAGCTGATATTTTCGATTTGTAATAGCTCCATTTTATTCTTTCCTCCAATTCCATAAGAAGTGGCAAAATTACAAGATTACCAAAGCACATATATGTAATTATGGCAATTATTGATTTGTTAATCTCTGTTATACCCGGATAAAAGTTAAAATCAGTAACACCCAGTATCGCATCAACAACAACTACTACTGAAAAACAAATACATAGCAAAGTTATTATTCTATCTCTTGTTGTAAAATGATAATTTGAATAACTTATACGCTCTTTTAATCCGTAACCTCTGGCGCGCATTGAACGGCTCGTTTCTACCGCACTTTCTAATGCCCAACCCACAAGTGCCGACATTGAACGCATAGAGGACATTACTCTGTCAAGGTAACTCTCAGATGAATATAATCCCATTACTTTTTGAGCTCTACTTATCTTTTTAGACTGTTTTTTTAGAATTGGTATAAATCTCAAAGACATAGATAAGACTAAAGATAATTTAGGTGCTACTTTACCGAATAAATATACAAATTTATCGTTTGTTACTATAAAATTATAATTTTTACACCAAAGCATTACAGATACAATCATAGCAGAGAGATTTACTCCATATAACAATGCTTCTAATGTTATTGCATTATCACCAATAAAAAACAAAGGAGTTTCTCCACTGTGAGAAAAAATTGGATTTGTTACTGTAATCAGTATCATTAGTGGCAAGTAAAATTTTAAATCCTCTTTTCTTTGCTGTGAGGTTGACAATATAAAACAAAACAATATTCCGCCTACAAATGCTTCACATTGGATAACAGGATTTGTTATAAACATTGAAATTATAAGTACTGATATAAAATATAACATTAGCACAGCAGGATGAATTTTTGAAAAAGACATCAATTATTTTCAGCCTCCGTTGTAGTTTCTGTAGTTGATTCCATATCATCCTCGAAACTACACATATAAATCCACTCAATAACATCGCCGTTCTTTAGCTCATATTCAGAACAGCCCTGATTAGGATATTCACCGTTAACCTCAAATCCCCAGCCTGACATTTCACCACAGGAATATTCATACAGATGATTTATACCTTTTACATAAGCGGTGCCAAAAGAGCTTTCTTCCGCACTAATATAATCAAGTTGTATTTTATTTTCTTTTGTTACATACTCAAGAATATCAAGAGGTGTATCACCGTCACTTACTTTATATTCTATTGGTTTTAATATATAGCCATCATCGGGAACGTATTTTTCATCCTGCAAAGATGGATCAAGTTTATCATAATTATCTAATACCGACTCACAATTAATAGAAATTGTTACTGTTTTTGTCTCTTCAGCTATTACATTACTTTTATTGTCTGTATTGTAATATTCATCAGGTAACTGAAAATTTGTAATTACTATACAAGTGACAGCAATCAGTACTGCACCTACGACAACGGCTAAAACTAAATTTCTTTTTGTACTCTTCTTCATTGTTATTTCTCCTATTCTGTTTTTATATACATAGATAATAAAATTTAACATTATCAATAATATGTAACTTTAAAGAAGAAATAATATAATAAAAAGTGCTTTTTCAAAAAGAAAAAGCACAAAAAATCGGTCACAACAGTAAAGAATTTCCGGAATATTCCCCTGTTGATTAATATACCAAAAACTTTATAAGTAAGTGATAACCGATTGCACTTCTCCATCGCCCAAGAAAATGTTAAATCTTTAAAGTTACGGCAGGTCTCCTGACTTATGATGTAGTGGAAGCTCCACACAGAAAGCACCTTCTCTGCATACAGCAAATGGTATTTTGCTTTCTCCTCGTCAAATACAGTAATGGCGGTTGTTTCGGATTTTAACCGAATTCCCTATTAATCTAATCAGCTTTTCAGCCTTTCAAACCGTATCTTAATTATCATAATGTAATAACAAGTTAATTATATTATATATATACATAATAGTCAAGGAGACATTTTTATTTACAAATATTTTGAGCATTTTTAATTTAAGGACAATAAAGATTAAAAAGGTACTTGTATTAAAACAGATTTTCGTATATAATGTAGGAGAAATAATGTATAATTGTGTAGATTAACAGAAATATATCTGTGTTTCTATACAAGTGGTTTTCAGAAAGGAAGTTTGTACTATGAACAGTGCAGAAAAACTGCAGCTTCAGATTTTAGCCTGTAAGTCCCGTATGGGTGCTATTATAGGTACATTCAATGCAAAATCAGGTCATCCAGGCGGCTCATTGTCTGCTGCTGATATTTATACTTATCTCTACTTTAAAGAGATGAGTGTGGATCCAGCTAATCCTAAGTGGAGCGACCGTGACAGATTTGTTCTTTCAAAAGGACACTGTTGTCCCAGCCTTTATGCAACATTGGCTTTAAAGGGATTCTTTGAATGGGACGAGCTTACAAAATTGCGTCACGTTGGTGCAATGCTTCAGGGACACCCTGATATGAAGGGTACTCCTGGTATTGATATGAGCTCAGGTTCTTTGGGACAGGGTGTTTCAGCTGCCTGTGGAATGGCTATGGCTGGAAAGTTAGATAACAAGGATTACCGTGTTTATACACTTTTGGGCGACGGCGAATGTGAAGAAGGTCAGGTTTGGGAGGCTGCAATGTTCGCAGCCCATAAAAAACTTGACAACATCTGCTTTATTGTAGACTGTAACGGTTTACAGATTGACGGCACTGTTGCTGAAATTGGCGGTATTGAACCACTTGATAAGAAGTTTGAGGCTTTTGGTTTTAATGTAATAAAAATTAATGGTCACGATTTTGATGAAATTGAGACTGCATTTAAAAATGCTAAATCAGTTAAAGGCAAGCCTTCTGTTATTATTGCCTCAACTGTTAAAGGTAAAGATGTTTCATTTATGGAAAATCAGGTTGGCTGGCACGGTACTGCTCCTAACAAAGAACAGTATGATGTCGCTATGGGCGAACTTGAGGCTAAACTAAAAGAGTTGGAGGCACTTGTATAATGGCACAGATTATTAATAAAGCAACCAGAGAAAGTTTTGGTCTTGCACTTTGCGAGTTGGCAAAAACACATGATGATATAATTGTATTGGACGCTGACCTGGCTGCTGCTACTAAAACAGGTATTTTCAAAAAGGAATTTCCTGAGCGTTTTATAAACTGTGGTATTGCTGAGGGAAATATGATTGGTGTTGCCGCAGGTCTTGCTGCTACAGGCAAGGTTCCTTTTGCTGCATCTTTTGCAATGTTTGCAACAGGGCGTGCTTTTGAACAAATCAGAAATTCAGTTGCATATCCTAAGCTGAATGTAAAAATTGCAGGTTCACACGCCGGTATTTCAACAGGAGAAGATGGTGCTACTCATCAATGTATTGAGGATATTGCAATTATGAGAGCTATTCCTGGAATGGTAGTGCTTAACCCTGCTGACCACTATGAAATGATTGAGGCTGTTAAGGCTGCATACGAATATAAAGGCCCTGTATATATTCGTCTTGGTAGACTGGCTATTGACAGTTTTAATGACCCTGACAACTATAAGTTTGAGCTTGGTAAGGGTATCACACTTCACGAAGGTAATGATATAACAGTTATTGCATCAGGTTTGGTTGTTAATGAAGCTCTTAAAGCTGTTAAGGCTCTTGAAGAAAAAGGTATTAATGCAAGACTTATCAATATTCATACTATTAAGCCTATCGACAGAGAGATTATCATTAAGGCTGCTAAAGAAACAGGAAGAATTGTTACGGTTGAGGAACATAATGTTATTGGTGGCCTTGGCGATGCTGTTTGTGATGTTGTATCTGCTGAGTGTCCTGTAAAGGTAACAAAGATTGGTGTGAATGATGAATTCGGATATTCAGGTCCTGCAAAAGAATTATTAGAAATTTTTGGACTATGCCAGAGTAATATTGAAAAAGTTGTTGAGAATAGAGTTAAAACTGAAAAGTAATAAAAATCCCTAAAAATAAAAAGACCTTTCCTGAATTTATAAACAGGAGAGGTCTTTTTATATTAATCTTAACGTGAGTTCGATGAAAAAATAAAAAACAAATAGAAAATCTGTCCTTAATTTGATATAGTAAAAGGTACAAAAGCAAACCATAGCAAAGAAAGGACA
>JAXJXA010000134.1:0-4198 GCA_036307745.1 Acutalibacteraceae bacterium
AATATATATTTTATTTGCAGGTGCAGTATGTGTACTGAACAGTATGGGCTTGGTACAAGCCAATCTTATAGTCCTTGCTATTATGTGCGTGCTGGAACTTTTGGCATTTATTTTTACTACAAAAGGATATATAAAAAACAATATTGCAGAATTTTTGAAAGGAAAATAAAAATGGCTGTAATTTCATTAAATAATATTTGTAAGGCTTTTGGAAATAAAGTTATTTTTGATAAGTTTAATCTTAATGTTGAAGATGGCGAATTTTTATGTATAACAGGTGCAAGTGGCAAAGGTAAAACCACATTGCTTAATATTATAGGGCTTTTAGAGAAAGCGGATTCCGGAAATATAAATATTATGGGTATTGAAAATCCTGTGATTGATTCAAAAAGTGGAGTGAATTTATTAAGAAATAATATTTCCTATTTGTTTCAAAATTATGGATTAGTAGATAATGAAACAGTAGAATACAATTTAAAGATTGCTACCCGATTTCTAAAACTTACTAAGGAAGAGGAAAAGGCGAAAATTACAGAAGCCTTAGATACGGTAGGACTTAGCGGATATGAAAAAAATAAAGTTTTTCAATTAAGCGGTGGTGAACAGCAAAGAGTGGCAATGGCTAGGATTTTAATTAAACCAACTAATATTATTCTTGCCGATGAACCTACCGGAAGTTTAGACCCTAATAACAGAGAAATGATAATGTCGTTACTTACTAAGGTAAATGAAATGGGAAAAACTGTTATTATTGTTACACACGATAAGGAAGTTGTAAAATGTGCAAAAAGAGTGATAGAATTATAATTGTTATTACAACTCTTTTTTGTATTGCAGTAATTCTTTTTCTGATTTTTTTTAAAATAATTATTGTCAGTGGACAGTCAATGGCACCAACATTAGATGATGGTGCCATTTTGTTGATAAGTAAAGTTAATTCAGAATATCATAAAAATGATATAATAGTTTTTGAAAAAGATGATACCACAATGATAAAAAGAGTAATCGGAGTACCAGGTGATACAATAGAGCTTAAGGATAAATGTGTTTACAGAAACGGTATAAAATTACAAATTGACAATGATATTGACAAAAGTGTTATAATTGAATTGAATAAAGATGAATATTTTGTTGTAGGAGATAACTATGGCGATAGCTATGATAGCAGAAACTACGGTTGTATTAATGAACAATCAATTATAGGAAAGGTGCTGTAAAAAATGAGGAAAATAAATATTTATGGTGCTGATAATACAGGTGTAGAAAGTAATTTACAGCCGGTGCAGGCTACACCGGAAGAACAAGCCCGTTACAAAAAATTTAAGATTTTGACAATTACAGCTTTTGTATTATTGGTAGTGCTGTTTCTTCAAAGTATGGTATTAGTTGCAGTACGACTGCTGTTTGTAGATGAAATATTTACAAGAATGATCGGACTTGGAATAGAAGTAGTCACTCTGGCAATGTGTGTTGGTTTATTCTTTGGTTATAAATACTTGTATCATTCGTTATCATATATGAATATGGGAATAATAATATTTGCGGAATTAATGCTGGCTGTCTGCCAATTAATTGTGTATTCGTGTAGTATTCCGTTTTTATTTTACAGTTTGATTTTTCTGAGTGTAGTATTTATTTTGTACTCAATGATTTTTTTGAACTGTGATGTTAAATACAGATTGATTATTTCTGTAATTCCTGTTTTTATACTGATTATAACAAATTTTATCTATGTTGATAATTTTGAATTTACACCAAGATATATTTACATATCAAATACAGGATACTCCGATAAAATTAATAATGAAGCTAATTTTTATTATGAAAGTGCTGTAAATGCACAGCTTGAAGATTACGAGGCTATAGATGAAGTTCTTGAGCTTACGAATACAATGTCTAATACATTGTTAGGTGCTCATAGTGTTGACGATTTAGAATATATGAATCGAATATTTACAGGGACGTTTCCTGCTGGAGATACAATAAATTTCAACAATACATATGATGAAGAATTTTTTGAGGAAAACTGTTTGTACTTTTCTATTATGGAACTGGACGATAAGGACGATACCATAGAATGTAAAGAGATTCAACATTCTTTTATGTATGCACGACCTGTTATTGAATATACCCGAAATAGTTTACACAGTGAAGGTACAGACGAGAGGGCTGTATGCTTAATGGTATTTGAAGTTTCATTGGATGTATATGAAAAGGAGTTTGACAATATCGCAGGATTTACAACGGATAAAGCCAAGATATATTATAAATAAGAAAAAGCAACCCCATATTCAAGGTTATTGCACACCTGAATATGGGGTTATTATTTTTATACTGATAATTATTCTTCTGTTTGTTGTACAGCTATTCCTAAATCGTCAAGCTGTGGCTTGTCTATAACGCTTGGTGCATTTGTCATTGGTTCTGATGCGTTCTGAACCTTAGGGAATGCAACAACATCTCTCAGGGTTGATGCTTTTACCATCTGCATTACAAGTCTGTCAAGACCGATTCCCATACCGCCGTGCGGTGGAGCACCGTACTTGAAAGCATCTGTTAAGAAGCCAAACTTCTTGTAAGCCTCTTCGTCGCTTAAACCAAGCAGGCTGAACATTCTCTTTTGAAGGTCGGGGTTTGTAATACGAATTGAACCTGATGAAAGCTCAATTCCGTTAAGTACCATATCATAAGCCTTTGCGAATACCTTGCCCTTGTCTTCTTCAAGAGTAGCCATACATTCGTCGGTAGGAGAGGTGAAAGGATGGTGCATTGCAACCCAGGTCTGGCTTTCTTTGTCAAACTCAAAGAATGGGAAGTCCACAACCCAAAGGAAGTTGAATCCGTCTTTAATAATTCCAAGTCTGTTTGCAACCTCACATCTCAAAGCACCTAATGTTGTAAGCACATTGTTTGTCTCTGTGTCGGCAACAATCATTACAACATCGCCTTTTTCAGCACCTGCTTTTTCAAGGATAGCCTGCATTTCCTCTTCTGTCATAAACTTTGCAAAGCTGGAGGCAATTCCATCATCAGTCATTCTTATCCAGGCAAGACCCTTTGCTCCTATGCCTCTTACAAACTCTGTCAGTTTGTCAATTTCTTTTCTTGAATATGTCTTAATGGCATTTTTAGCTGTAATACCCCTTACGCTTCCGCCACCGTCAATAGCACTCTTAAATACACCAAAGCCACTGTTTTTAACAATGTCGGTAAGGTCAAAAAGTTCCATATCAAAGCGAGTGTCAGGTTTGTCAGAGCCATAACGCTCCATTACCTCGTTGTAGGTGTAGCGTGGGAATGGTGTTGGAATGTCAATATCCAGAGCATCTTTAAATACTCTTTTGATATATCCCTCACCTATTTCAAGAACGTCTTCCATATCAACAAAGGACATTTCAAGGTCAATCTGTGTGAATTCAGGCTGACGGTCAGCACGCAGGTCTTCATCTCTGAAACAACGTGCAATCTGCATATATCTGTCAAAGCCTGCTACCATACAGAGCTGTTTGTAAATCTGTGGTGACTGTGGCAGTGCATAGAAACTTCCCTTGTGAATTCTTGAAGGCACCAGAAAATCACGTGCACCCTCAGGTGTAGATTTGATAAGCATTGGTGTTTCAATCTCGATAAATCCCTGCTCGTCAAAGTAGTCACGGGTGATTTTGGCAATTTTATGTCTTAAAATAATATTCTGCTGTAGGTCAGGTCGTCTTAAATCCAGATAGCGATATTTTAGTCTTGTAAGCTCACTTGTGTTGGAGTTGGCAACAATCTCGAATGGAGTTGTTTCGCTTTCTCCAAGGATTCTAAGCTCCTGAACATCTATTTCAATATCGCCTGTTGCGATTTTATCTGTTTTTGCACTTCTTTCACGCACTGTGCCTACAACACCAAGTACATACTCACTTTTTACAGATGAAGCCTTTTCAAACACAGCTTTGTCTGTGTTGTCGTCAAGTGCCAACTGTACTATACCTGTACGGTCACGCAAATCTATAAAAATCAGCTGACCAAGGTCACGCTGACGCTGTACCCAGCCAAAAACAGTAACTTTTTTACCGCAGTCTGCTATTCTTAATTCACCGCAATAATTACTTCTTTTCAGCCCTGTCATAAATTCAGCCATTGTAATTACCTCTTTTTTCTTAATATTGATTTTTAATTAGGGGCTGTTTGAAAAATCAAAAGCACTGTCTAT
>JAXJXA010000135.1:0-7348 GCA_036307745.1 Acutalibacteraceae bacterium
GCGTCCTTAACGAAATATTCTTCAATAATCTTTTCTACTCCAACATTTATTAAAGAGCCTTTTAAACAAGCCCTAGTATAAAACCTAAAAAATCAGATTTTATTGCAAATGTTGGGGTAGATAAATTAAAGAGCTCTATTAAACGAGTTCTGGTATTACATTGTGAACTTTCCGTCTGCAATGTTTTGTACAATTCTTTTCATTTCGGATTTACTCAGGGCTTGTTTTGCTTCTGTTTGTACAGCCATTCTTTCTTCTTTTGTCATACCAGAGTATTGTTTCATAGCTTGTTCGTTTGAAGCTAGTGACATAGCAAGTCCAAGTGGTATTTCATAGTTTTTATCATTCATATTATTGTTAATACTCCCATAGCTCCTAATGCCCAATAGATAATTCCAAAGATTACTGACGCAGTTATTCCATATACAAGTACAGGACCTGCTATAACGAACATTTTTGCACCCAGTCCAAGTACATAGCCTTCGCTTTTAAATTCTATGGCTGGTGCTACAATGGAGTTTGCAAAACCTGTAATTGGTACAAGGGTACCAGCACCTCCGTGCTTTGCAATGTTGTCATAAACTCCTATTGATGTAAGTAATCCGCCTAGAAATACAAGAGAAACCGAGGTAAGTGTTCGAGCATTGTCCTCACTTAAATTAAATGCTATATACATTTCTGTAAATCCTTGTCCGATTGTGCAGATTGTACCACCAATAAGAAAAGCCTTAATGCAGTTTAAAAGTAGTTTGCTGTTTGGAGAGGCTTGCTTTGTCATTTCTGAATATTCTTGTTTTGTAACTTTCAAAATATCAAGTCCTTTCAATTTGATTTTATGCTAATTAATCAGTTTTATACGTCTTTACAATAGGTTATTAAGTGCATTTTATTAATTTTTCAAAATAATCTGTGAATTTTTTAATTTGTATTGGAATATTATAAAAATTTGTGTATAATGTAATGTGAGTATCAAGAGCATCATATATTTGCTTATCGTTACTCATAAAGCGAAATTTAAATAGGAAAGAGGGGTTGATTTGTCTGACGAAATTTACTTGGATAACAGTGCAACTACAAAGGTAAGTGATACGGTTGCAACTGTGGTTTATGATATGCTTGTTAATAATTATGGCAATCCTTCTTCACTTCATTTAAAAGGACTTCAGGCTCAGCATTGTATTGAAAATGCAAGGTCTTTAGTGGCTAAATCGCTGGGAGTATCTGCTACTGAAATCTATTTTACCAGTGGTGGTACTGAGGCAAATAATATGGCTGTAATTGGTACGGCTTTGAATAAAAGAAAAATCGGAAATCGGATTGTAACGTCGGCTATTGAACATTCGTCAGTTGCAGAATCGTGCAAATATTTAGAAACTTTAGGGTTTGAGGTTGTATATCTTAAGCCTGGTGAAGATGGTTCTGTTTCGGTTGAAAGCATTGAACAAGCAGTAGATGAGAATACAATTCTTGTATCACTTATGTATGTAAATAATGAAACAGGTGCTTTTCAGCCTGTTGAAAAAGTACCGAGAATAATTAAAAGAAAAAATTCACCGGCATTATTTCATATAGACGCTGTTCAGGCTTTTGGTAAAATTTCTTTTAAAAACACGAAATTAAAAGCTGATTTAATTTCTGTTACAGCCCATAAAATTCACGGTCCAAAGGGTGTGGGGGCACTTTATATACGAAAAGGAGTGCGTATAAATCCACGTCAATTTGGTGGTGAACAACAGGGAAAAATTCGTCCCGGTACAGAAAGTGTTCCTCTTATATGTGGATTTGGACAGGCTGTAAATGAAATTGATTACAGTAACATTGATATGGTGAAAGAGCTTAATTTTTATTTAAGAAAGCAATTAAGCACCATTGATGGAGTTGTTATAAATTCACCCGATAATGCTTTGGAATACATACTCAATTTTTCAGTTACAGGTATAAAAAGTGAAACAATGCTTCATTTTTTGGCACAGCAAGGTATATATGTTTCAAGTGGTTCAGCCTGTGCAAAAGGTAAACAAAGCTATGTACTGTCATCTATGGGGCTTGATAAAAGAGTTTCTGATTCTGCATTAAGAATCAGCTTTTCAAAGTATAATAAAAAAGCTGATGTAGATAAACTTGTTCTGGCTATTGCTGATGGGGTGAAAAGCCTGGTGAGAACATAAAATATAAAAAAGAGTGAGAAAATAAATTGGTTATACAGAGAAATGAATATAATATGAAAGGTTACATAAATAAATGGAAGAGATTATTCTTATAAAGATTGGTGAAATAGTTTTAAAAGGGCTTAACAGGCGTACTTTTGAAGATGTTTTGCTGAAAAATCTAAGAAACAGGCTTTATAAAGCGGGACAGTTTGAAATAAAAATTGCACAGTCTACAATATCAGTAAAACCTAAAAACGAAGATGCCGATATGGAAATTGCCTCAGAAATTGTAGGCAAAACTTTCGGTATAGCTACTTATTCAAGAGCCTGTGTAGCTGATAAAAATATTGAAGATATTCAGAAAAAAGCTGTGGAATATCTTGAGGAAGAATTAGAGGATGCAAAAACATTTAAAGTAGAGGCAAGACGTTCTGATAAAAAATTCCCTCTTAAATCACCTCAGATTTGTGAGCAAGTAGGCGGATATATACTTGAAAAATTTCCACATCTTAAAGTAGATGTGAAAAATCCTGATATTAAGGTTACCGTTGAAGTGCGTGATTTCTGTGCATATGTGCGTGGAGGTGTACTAAAAGGTGTGGGAGGTATTCCTGTTGGCACAGGAGGTAAGGCTGCTATACTTATCTCTGGAGGAATAGATAGCCCTGTGGCTGCATATATGCTGGCTAAACGTGGAGTTGAACTTACAGCAATTCACTTTGCAAGCCCGCCATATACTTCCCAGCGTGCAGAAGAAAAGGTTTGTAAGTTACTTGAAACTGTGTCAGAGTATGCAGGAAGGATGACAATGTATACTGTTCCTTTTACAGAAATTCAGGAGCAGATAAGAGATAAATGTCCTGAAGAGCTATTTACCATTGTAATGCGTAGATTTATGATGCAGATAAGTGAGAGAATAGCACAGGATAAAGGTTGTACAGCACTGATAACAGGTGAAAGCCTGGGACAAGTGGCAAGCCAGACTATTGGTGCTATAGCCTGTACAGATATTGTATGCAACATACCTGTTTTCAGACCTCTTATAGGAATGGATAAAGACGAGATTGTTGTTATTTCAAGAAAAATAGGAACATTTGAAACATCAATAGAACCATATGAGGACTGTTGTACGGTATTTACTCCAAAGCATCCACGTACAAGGCCTGTACTGAAATATGTAGAACAGGCACAAAATGAGCTTAATTGCGAAGAGTTAGTGGAAAAGGCTTTGGCTAACTTGAAGATTACAAAAATTGGTTATGGTGATAACTATAATTAATGTTTTTGTATAGAATCAGTATAAAGTGTATATATCGTGTATATCGGAGGAATGTTGTTATGAATGCTGAGTTATATATGCTCAGAAATATGAATAAATCGAGATTAAGCAACGCAGAGATAAATAATGTTGCTGCCGCTTTAAAAGAAAAAAGCATCAACATTATTTATAAAACCGAGCTTGATTCAGATGAAGATAAAATTATAGAATGTATTGCACAATCGTTAAAATCAGAAGAAAAGATTGATTACATAATAATTCCTAGTGGATTTCAGATGAAGGGTGTAAATACAGTAATTTACAAAACTTTGTCACATCTTTCTAACAAAGGAAATAATAGGCTTAAAAATCGTTTACAGGAGCAAACAGGTGAGTTAACAGGCACTTTTAAGGGTGCTACGGAAATAGATGGTAATGGTCTTAGAAAAGGCTATTATTTTGTTATAAGCGGAGTTAAGATTATTCTTCTGCCAGTTATAGAAAAATCCGGATTGAAATCTCTTGTTTTAAATTCAATTAAGTTCGTTGAAGAAGGCGATAAACCTAAAATTCAGAAATTGGAAGATGAAATTGATACATTGGAAGACTCAAAGACAATAGATCAGATTTTGGAAGATGTTGAAAACGAGCTTGAAAAGTTGTCTCGTGAAGAAGATGAAAAAATTAAAGAAATTGAAGAAATTGAAGAAATTGAAGAAAAAATTAAGAAGAAACATATTCCAACTGCTTCTATGCTTGAGTTAGATGAACAAGATGAAATAATTATTCCTAAAAAGAAACATAGAAAAAAATCTGCAAATAATAGTGTTGAATTTTATATTAATGATGACGATGATGATTGTGTAAGTTTTATTCCTTATGGTCACCATCGAAAAAGAAGAAGAAAAAATAAAAAAACTGATGATAAGACGAAAATTGAGTCAGAAGAGTCAGTTATTGAATCGAATACTTACAGCGATAAGGAAATTATATTTGGTTTTGCAGTTGATGAAGCTGAGAACATATCAGATAATAATTTAGACAGTAATGATGAAAATATCGAAATTGAACATAATATTGATGAAAGTGAGAGTGTTAGCGATAAATATGCTGACAGCAATTCTTACTTTGACAATAACAGTAGTTCTGAGATTGAAGATATAATTAAAGATGATGTCGGAAAAAGTGAGTCTGAGGTATTTGAAATTTCAGAGATTGATGAAAATTCCCAAGAAATCAATAATAATAAAGAAAGTACAGAAATCGACGAAATTGAGAATGTAATTAAAAATTCTATTCAGGAAAGTAAGATTGAAATTCCAAAGGTTTCTGAAACTAATAAAAACAACAAAAAAAATTACGTAAAAAAATCAGTTCCAGAAGTAGACGAGGACGGTATTACTGTTATTGATGATGTTCTCGAGGAAAAATCTGTTGAAGAAAAGAAAGTTAATTCCTTTAAGGAAAGATTTGTTCCTCTTAAAAATGATAGTGGAAAAGAAAAGGTAAGAAAGGTAGTTCTTGATCTTGCTATAATTGTATTTGTTGTTACAGCTTCTATACTTGTAAAGGTTTTGGTTATTGATCCGTTTATCAATAATATGAAGTATAATGAGATAAGACAGATGGTAAAATCGGATGAAGTGGAAATAAGTACAGAAATTACAACCGATCCTCAGGGAAATAAAGTTGTTCGTCAAGTTAAGAAGTCTAAAAATTGGGACGAACTTAAGAAAATAAACAGTGATGTTATTGGTTGGGTTTCTATAGATGATACCAATATTGATTACCCTGTTTTACAGCACGAAGGTGATACTATTGACTATCAGTATTATCTGTATAAAGATATTTACAAGAATTATAGTGGTTATGGAAGCATTTTTGCCGATTTCAGAAGTAATAAAGCTGGAGATTCAAAGAATATTATTCTTCATGGTCACCATATGAATGACGGCAGTATGTTCCAGAATCTTATGAACTACGGAAAATATTCTATTGATTTGGATTACTACAAAGAACATCCTGTAATTAATTTCGACACACCTAATGGTGACGAAACCTATAAGATTATATCTATATTCAAAACAAGTACTCTTGACCAGCACGGTGAATTTTTCGATTATCTTGTTGGTAGTTTCCAGAGTGATGCTGAGTTTATGAATTATGTTTAACTTGTAAGAGAGCGTTCATTGGTTGATACCGGTGTTACCTGTAATGAAGATGATCAGCTTCTGACACTTTCAACCTGTTCTTATGAATATAGCGATTTCAGAACAGTTGTTGTGGCAAGAAAAACCAGAACGGGTGAAAATATGAAGGTAGACACTTCAAAGGCTAAAGCTAACCCAGATCCTCTGTGGCCTGATGTTTATTATAATAACAATGGTGGAACTAAGCCAAAAGTAACTACATTCAAAACAGCCAGCAAAGTAGGCGAAATTGATTGGTATGACGGTGAAGGTAATCTAAAGGGGAAAGAAAGAATGTTTACTCTTCACGATGAATATCTTGAGGATGCAACAGAAAATGCTTCGGGTGCGACAGAAACTAATACAGAACCTACTGAACCAACAGAACCACCTGTAATTACAAATGAGAGTATTTTGTTTGATTACAGCACACTTGTTATGAATATTGGAGATACAGAAACACTTAAAGTTTATTGGACTCCTGACAACACAACAGATAAGTCGCTTAAGTTAGAATCAAGCAATGGTAATGTTGCTACTATTTCCTCAGATGGTACAGTCAGAGCTAAATCTCCGGGTGAGTGTATAATAACTGCCGAAAGCTCAAATGGAAATAAAACTGTATGTAACATAATCGTAAATGATATTCTTGCTACAAAACTTACACTATCCCCTTCAACTTATTCAACGGATAAGCTGGGTGAGGTGTTTAATCTTAAAGCAGTTGTTGAACCATCTAATCATTCAAACGATATCACCTGGTCAACATCTGATAATCGTATTGCATCTGTTTCTAATACAGGTGTTGTGACTATAAAAGGTTATGGTAGCTGTACGGTTTCAGCTAAAATAGACAGTCTTACAGTTTCGTGTAAGATTACAGTTAACCAACCCGCTACTGAGAGCGTAACAGAAAATTAAAGTATAAGAGGTAAAACTATGAATAGTGCGTTGATTTATTATACAGCACATAAAACAGGATACTGTGAAACAGCATTGAGAGGATGTACAGAACCACTTGGAGTACATATTAATCGTGTGGCAGCATCTGTATCTGCTGTGAATTTGGGTGAAAATATTAACAGCTGTCTTGCTGAATATAACGTACTGTTCATAGTAGGAGATATTTCCCGCAGTGACAAATCAGGCTTAATGTCTGTTTTGTCCTGTGGTTTTGGAAAACAAGAGGTGAAGTCAAGAAAAATCAATGCTGAAAACAGCGTAGGTTATTTGCTTGAATTTGACGATAAAAAACTTGTTGTATTGCCGGATGTACCGGAAAAAATAAGTGGATTGGTATCTGCTGTTTTGATAGAATATTTGAAAATGGAGAATTAATTATGAGAATGAGAAGAAAGCCATGGGCTCGCCCCGAGTTGGCTGCTTGTGACTTTTTTGTGGATAGTCCTAAGGAAAATAAAGGAAAATGGTTAGAAGCCTTTAAAGAAAAAAAGCCTCTCCATTTGGAGTTAGGTTGTGGAAAAGGTTCGTTTATAGGACAAATTGCATATGATCATCCCGAAATAAACTACATAGGGGTTGACATTAAAAGTGATATGTTAGGTGTAGGCAGACGAAACATAGTAAAGCTGTTTGGAGAAAAATCTGTTGAGAATATTTTGCTTACTGCACATAATGTAGAACTTATTGAAGATATATTTTCCCCTGAAGATGTTATAGAAAGAATTTACATTAATTTTTGCAATCCTTGGGGAAGAGAAAAACATAAAAAGAGAAGATTAACTCATACA
>JAXJXA010000136.1:0-30185 GCA_036307745.1 Acutalibacteraceae bacterium
CGTTACAGGCACTTGCTCAGTGTGATAGACTATATGGCGTATCACAGATTTCAGGCATTACTTATGCTTTAGTCGGTGCAACAGGGTCACGTGTAGTACACCATATTCCACGTGCTTGTATACCTGATGCAGAATTTGAAAGACTTTGTTGTGGGGATGTTTACTAATGAACATAAAGATAAAAGAATTTAAGCGTAAAGCAAGATATAACTGGTGCTGTGATAAATGTCATAGGATAATATTGTCTAATACGCAGTACAAAGATCAGGAAATATATTATATAACTAAGACAGCTAATAGTGTAACAACTGTTATAAAACATAAAAGATTATGTGATATATGCGCTGGTTATACTAAAGCTGAACAGAAAATATATAAATTCGAAAGACCTGAACCTGTAGTTGATCCTATAGACAATATGAAATACTGGCTGGTAGGTGTAGGATATAAAACTGGTACTGATGAACTTTGTCTGATAGTTGAAGATTGGTATAATGATAAGCATTATTGGAAATCTAGTGTCATGACTGTTGATGGTGATTTATTAAAACCAAGTAATGTGGAGTTTGTATGACAGTAAAAAATAAATGGAACGGTAAGAGTTATACTGTACTCAGTATGTCAGGTAGTACAGTTAAGCTGCAGAGGTCTGATGGTACTGAATTTGAGATACAGAAATCAGAATATTATTTCAGTTATGTAGCGAGGTAGCAAATGACAAAGAGTAAAGTTAGAGAATATTGGGAACGTTATGTTTTCAATGTAGGTTGTCATGGTATACGAC
Source organism: Acutalibacteraceae bacterium (assembly GCA_036307745.1). GTDB lineage: Bacteria > Bacillota > Clostridia > Oscillospirales > Acutalibacteraceae > CAG-964. The sequence goes on from JAXJXA010000136.1 coordinate 785, forward strand.
AATTAAATAACGTGTACAATAGCTGGTCTGATGCTAAACAGGAAGCATGGAACCAGATAGCAAAAGAATGTGCAGATAGAAATGGTTTTAAGCTGTCTGTAATTACATATAGTGTGTGGCTTTTTACTGTAGGCTATATGTACATACATGACGATAAGCTTATGTTCTGTGTACATACACCTATTGATTCATGCACAATGGAAATTGGACCGAATGAAAAGTGTGATGCTAGACAGCATGGAGTATTATAAGGAGGAGGATAATACACTATGAAAGAAGTAACTTATGAAGACTGGCAGAAAAATCCCACACCTAGGATGATGTGGGTTTGGTGCAATGAAGACGAGGAAAAGAAAAAGCGCAAAGTAGTGTACATATTATCAGGTATTAAAGGCAAAAAGTATAATGTGTTAACTGTGGCTGATAAAGAAACTTACACAACTGCTTATATGCATTGTGCAGAAATCGAAAAACAACGACTAATGACTAATAAAGAGTTAGCTCGTTGGTTAAGGGAAAAGCCTACAAGAGAGTTTAAGTATGATGACAACTGTGACACGGTACGTTGTGATTACACTTATTTTGAAACCGAAGCAGATGAAGATGTTGATTTTAATATATTAATCAGGGAAGATGACGGTGAGTGGCTCTCGCCACTTGTGGAGGGAGATAATGTCTAACTACTGTATATTCTGTAAGCATTGTGATAAGGAGTCAGCAAATGCTGATAAAGAAATGGATTGTAAGTTACTTAATATTAAAGTAACTGCACTACGCTGCTGTCCTGGCTGGAAACCTATAGAACGTACAGTTGAAGAACAGGAAAAGATAAATGCAGAACGTGAACAGTTACTTGCATTAAGTAATAATAATTCAGTTCAAACACAGCCTGTTAAGCCAGCTGCAAAACCTAAAGTGTCTAAAGTACAAAAAGTAGCAGCTGAGGTAGAAACAGATTATGCTGAAGAAAAACAAGTTAAGTTATTCGAGCATCAGAAACTTGCACGCAGTAAGTTCAAGGACCTTGATGAGATAGCACTGTTCTTTGAAATGGGCTGCGGCAAGTCGGTCACGAGTTTGTCTATCATGATTGATAAGTATAAAGAAGGTAAGATTGATAGCCTGCTCATTGTGGCACCTAATGATGTACATAAACAGTGGTTCGATGACCTTTGTAATGATGACGCTTTATTGTCACAGATACTTGAACAAGAACATGTACCATGTACAGGGCAGATTATTGGTGGGCGTGGTGGACAGAAACAGTTTTATGACTTTGATGATGATGGTAAATTACACATTGTATGTGTAAACATAGACACGTTCTCGCAGCCACATAAATGGGAGGTGATTGTAGATTGGGTAAATAAGAATAAGACAGCTATCATTATTGATGAAGCTACATCTATTAAGAATCCTAATAGCAAGCGTTCACAACGTATGTTATATGAATTTAATGATGTAATGAAGAAGCGTAATACAGTGTTATTTAGTGGCAAGAAACCTAATACATCAGTACGTTGTGTATTAACTGGTACACCAGTATCAAACGGTCCTATGGATCTATGGTCTATTATGGAGTTCATAAAGCCGAATTACTTTGGTCGTAACTACTATTCATTTATGAACTACTACGGCATGCATACAAAGCTTAAGCTTGATACTGGCCAGCAGATAAGTGTTTTATTGACAGAGAAGACTTGGCTTGGTATTAAAGGATGCAAAGATTATACTGAAGCATTCAATACATTCGGCTGTTCTGAAGATACTTATATGACTGTAGTACATCAGGACCGTTACATCGGGCCATATAAGCATGCTGATGAGCTTAAGCAGTTACTTGAACCTGTTGCTGTATTTGCTAAGCTTACTGATTGTGTTGACATGCCACCTGTACATTATATTACAAAAGAGGTTCCATTGTCAGATGCACAGAAAGCCTGTTACAATGATATGAAACATGACTTACTTGCTACGTATGATGACAATGTGGCTACAGCTAAGAACAAGTTGGTAGTCACCCTCAGGTTACAGCAGATAGCAAGTGGATTTATCATGGGTCATAAGGAAGTTAGCCCTGAAGATCTTGAATTACCATGCTGGTCAGATGTAGAGTCAGCAGACGAGTACGATGTAACACCAGACGAAGTCATATGGCTCGGTGATACAAATCCAAAGCTTGAGCAACTTAAACGTGATGTTGCAGAACTTGATAAACCATTATTAATACTTACAAGGTTCTCAGCAGAAGCAGCTAAGATATATGATTTGCTTAAGGATGATTATAGCTGTATGCTGTTTACAGGTTGGAAAACCACAGGAAGCATTGAGAAGTTCAAAGACGGAGAGTTCCAGATAATGGTTGCCAATACAACTAAGATTGCTCGTGGATTCAATTTGCAAGTAGCACACACTACAATCTATTATAGTAATACGTTTAGTATGGAACTGCGACAGCAGTCTGAATTCCGTACATTCCGTATGGGCCAGAAGTACCCTTGTACGTATATTGACTATGTATCGTGTGAAGTTGATAAAACTATTGCTGATGCATTGAGACTTAAGAAAGGGTTACTTGAATATATTCGCGATAAAAATATTAAGGAGGTAATATAATGGCAGTTACTATTGCTAAATCTGATAAGTATGCAAAGTGTATTTGTTGTGGTAGCAGTAATAAGCCTGACCTTTGTGAGTTCCAGCTCTTTAGAGATACTGAAGTGAAAATGTGTATAACATTATGTAAACAATGTGCACGTCAAGCAGCTGTAAAGTATCTGTTAAGAGATGATACAGAAACAAATTGGGGGTAAAAGATGGCAGAAGAATCATGCACTGCAACAACTAAACAGCTAAAGAGAGCACTTGCTGCATTGGATACGGCTATACAAAATTGGTACAAGGAACATGTTCCATATTACAGTGAACGTTATGCACATTGTCACTTTCGTACTTACCCTGATGGAAAGCATATTTCAAATATAACTCTAAAAATTAGTGCCAGTGGTAATTATATTAACATAGCATCATCAAAGGAGGACTAAAATGATGATAACTAAGGTTTGTCATACATGCGGTAAGTCAAGCTATATAGACATACCAAAAGATGCCTATGAAAAGTGGCAGTTTGGTATACTGTTACAAGAAGCTTGGCCAGAAGGTTCTGCTACTGAGCGCGAAACGTTAATCAGTGGCTTGTGTAAGGAGTGTCAGGAAGGAGTATTTAATGACGTACAAGGAGAGACAGGTATTCAGGAAGACTGATGCCTGGCATAAATGGAAAGCTAAATGTAGGTTGCATACTTCAAAAGATTTTATAACTAAAGAACCTTTATGTCGTAACTGGAACCTGCATCACTTAGACCTTAATGTGCAGCGATATGATAATATAAGTGATATGAAACGGTTCATGCCACTTAATCCTAACACTCATGAAATTATTCATGAGTTATTTAAGTGGTATAAGAAGGACCATAAAGTCCTTGACCGCATTAAAAAGACACTTGATTTAATGGAGGAGTATACTTATGGACATAACTAAATATATTTCAAGGGAAGGTGCACGGTGGATACAACAATGGGTGGTACATAAACCAATTAGATGTATACACAAAAAGACAGGAAATACGTACTTTTTGTTAAATGATGATTTAATTGAATGTACCAATGGTCGTGAAGAAAAGAAGTACTGCTTGTATGCAAATAAAAAAGGTATGGTATTTGTTCGTGAACGTGATGAGTTTTACCAGAAGTTCGAATTATGAATGAACAATAAACGTTGATCAAAAAAATTATTTTGCATATTTATATGTCATAATGTTAGTATGAATGATGATAAGATTAAACAGTTGATTAGAGAAATGTTGAAGCCCGCACTCGACGAACTTGTGGAGCTAAACTTCAAAATATTTTCTAATGTTACAAACAGCCTTCCGGCAGATATGCCAGAGGAACAGAAGTTGGATTTAGTTAAAGGCGTATTAAAATCACATGGTGATGCACTAGTTACTAGTATAAAAACTAGCATACCAAAGGATTTTGATACAAAGTTAAAGGAGGCTTATAATGACAGAAGACCTTAGTTACCTGAGCTCAGGTATTCAAGAACAGGACAAAGGTGTACTGAAGAATCTCAGTACTATGGGTGAAAAGCTTAAAGAACTTAAGCTTGCTATGGACGTTAAAGCAGCAGAGGCTGAACAGGCTAAGAAAGCTTATGAGCACTTTGCTAATGTAATCATTCCGCAGGAAATGTTTAGTGCAGGCGTTGAATCAATTGGACTTAGCTCCGGCGGGTCTCTTAAGGTTAAACGTAATTATTATTGCCAGCCTAACAAGAATGAAGAAGACCGTAGAACAATTGTTAAATGGCTTCGTGAGAACGGTGGCGGGCATCTTGTTAAACATGATGCGTCAGTCTCAGCCGCTGACATGGAGAAGCTTGAAGTAAATGGTATTCCGTTTATAGAGAATACCTCTGTTAACACTACAAGCCTCAAGTCTTTCTTGAAAGACAAACTAGGTGTAACAACAGGTGTTCAGCAGATTACTGTTGAAGATATTCCCGCTTGTATTCATTTCCAGGAAGTTACTACAGTTGAACTGGAGGTATAACTGTGTATATATTTACAATGATTTTTATCACAATAAGTGGTATAATTGCAGCTACTATTGACAAGTACTATATAGTAGCTATAGGTCTATGTATAGGTATTGTTGGAGATATAATATTTCAAATTGTACTTGCAATAAAAGATAAAAATAAACCAGAACCTAGTTTTATTATTGACTATAGACGTACTGGTTATAACGATGAGGAGGAAATAAATGAGTAGTAGAGCAGGTAAAATGGAAAAGCAGGTATTAAAAGCAGGACTGCCACCACAGGAAACAAAGACAGTTGGTATTCGTGTCGACGTCAAAATTGATGATACAGAACGTTCTGTCCTTATTGAAATTGCAGGGGTGCCTAAAGACCTTCCACAGGAATTTGAACATACAGTTATACAGACAGCAGAGCGTCAGTTAGCTCAGTCAGTTAACAATTATGTGTTCATGACAACCTTTGAGAAAGGTAAGACAGGTAAAGAAGATAAGAAGCCTATTTTCTATAACTTGTCAAAAGCTAATTGCATCGAGGTGCTCGACCTCGTTAAAGTATACGAGATTGAAGACCACAAATAACAGAGGCTGCTATGTCTTTATTTGACGACGTTTATGGTTTGTCTTATAAGGAAGCAGAAGTGAAAACAAACATCCTGGTTGAAGAGTTAAAAGCTCAAACAAACCAGGGGTTTGAGTCTCTTGAAGACCTAGTTAGTTGGGCTCATGACCATTTGCTAGACAAAGTGGTATATATGAACATGAACCATAAGTTCTTTTGTGTGTCACACAAAGGTGAGCTATTAACTGCTTCAGATTTCACTAACTATTATAAGACACTACTATTCACCTGTGAGAAAATAGGTGGCAAAATAATTACTGTTCCTTGGGCACCAGAAGGGTTTGACTTTTATGACAAAGCTTACATTGCTGCTGAGCAGTCTGATGGTATTCATCGTCCTCTGTTTTATAGAGACTATACTGTACCATCAGGTTTCTATAACGAAGAAAAAGATGCCTTCAACGTTGCGAAACCATTCCCGGTGTTCGCAAAAGAGACGGGCAGAGATACTTCGCATATTTACACTTATATACAGCATATCGCTGGTGAGTGTGCTCCTTGGTTACTTGCTTGGTTACGTGCTAAGTTACTTTATCCTACTGTAAAAACACAAGTAGTACCTATCATTGTATCACGGGCACAAGGCTCGGGAAAAACTACTTTTGCAGAAGTTATTTGCAAAGGGTTATTTGGTAAGGACAATGTAATTGTATCTGATCAGTATGACTCAACAGCAAGATTTAATGCAGATTATGCTGATGCATTGATAGTATGCCAGGAAGAGAAAGAACTTGAGGATAAACGAAATCCAGCAGGTGCTTTGAAGTCAAGAGCAACTGCTACTACAATACGCAAGGAGCAAAAAGGCGTAGACCCAATATATCAGGAGTCTTACACTGATTTTATCATGACCACAAATAAAGATGTTCCAATCAAGTTTGATGGTCGTGAAGATCAACGAAGGTTTATGATTATGGAAGCAGATGAACATTTCACAAGAAAAGAGTCAAGCCTTGCTGATGAAGTATTCACAAAGCTATATGGCTATGACTCAAACTTTAATAAGGCAGGAACACCTTTTCAGGAAGACAAAGACCTTATAGCACAGTTCAAGCATGAGCTTTTCACTAATGAAGAACTTGCTAAAGTACCACTTAGAAACTTTCCTAAGACAGCAGCATATAATCGTTGTTTCAGTATGCCTAGAACCACTGAAGCAACAGAGATTGAAACAATTCTACGAGCACTTGCACCATTTATTAAAGCAAGCCTTGAACAGGATAAGCTTGTTGATACTGTTGATACACTTAAGCTTGGTGACATTATTGAAGTTACTAATGCAGTGCAGTTTATGCCAGAGTATAAGAACTATAAAAAGTATGTTGCTCTATGTAGACCACTTATATTCTGTGATGCGACAACACGTAAACCTTATGCTCATGCTACTGTTGAACGTGGTATTCTTGACTGTGGACCTTGGTTGTTATCAGAATACGGTATTAAGATTGAAGCATGTACAGACCCTATTCCAGGTGGCTTTGAACGGATAGCAGGGCGTTATCGAATGGCTATGACAGCAAGATTCTCTTTGGCGCTTGATGAAGATACTCAGATTCGTGAAATGCCAACAATTGGGCCAAGAGTAAGTGGTGTCACCCTCAGGTCAACTGAAAGAATTGGACAGCGAGTACGTGTAAACAGCAAGTTTAGACCGGACCCAAACGGCTGTTTCGAGACGGTTAATGAAATGAAACCTGGTGTCGGGGATCTTACTAATAAGAGCCAGAATGTTCAGTATATGGATACATTCCTGCTTGAATCAGATGAAACTAGTCACTTGAACAAGCGGCTTGAAAAGCAGCGAGCCGAAGAATGGGAGTTAACAAATGGACCAGAGTCTATACCAGCGGACGTATTGTACAGCGAAAGATTGCAATTTGCACGTAAAGAGGCAGAAAGGATCTTTAATGATGGAATTGCCTGTCGACTTGTTTATTCCGGTGCTAAGTCGTATCATCTCCTTGTTCGAGTTAAGGATGCTCCTGCAACACTTGAAGAGTATGCATGGCTCCACGCTTACCTTTGCACGAGTATCTCAGACAAGTTACTATTTGATGAAAGTACAAGTGACCCAGCAAGACTTACAAGAAGTCCTATCAACTTGCAACGGTACAGTGTTGCTTATGGTATCCAAGTTGAAGGAACACAATGTCTTGTGTCAGAGAACTGGAATCACATTTATGACATCAGATGGCGAGAGCTGTATAACCTCTGGAAGAACAGACCACTTAAAAAATCTGAACAAGCTAATGGAAAGAGACTTATGCCTACACGCCCAGAATACCAAGACGCTGCTGAAGCAATTATTGATACTACGTTCTGGACAGACGCAAAATGGGACGGAGAAAGACAACGATGCTTCTTCCCAGCGTATAGAATCCTTAGACTACTTGGCTATACACATGCGCAACTTTGGGATGAAGGAATAATGACAAAAGGTGTAGAAAAGTATAAACATAAAGATGAAGTCGGCTACTGGAAAACACGTGGCAAGTCTTCAATTATACAACAGATTGATGCACAGATTGATGAATACGAAGCTTCTTTGGAGGTAGAAGAATGAGTGTAGATGCAACTATTTTTGATGACCCTATATGGGAGTACACATTAGTAAGAAAACTACAGCCTTATGTACCAGCTGTAAGACGCTGGTGGTCTGAGTATGAGAATATGAAGATCGTTAGCACAGGTGTGTGTGCAATAAAGTATGATGACATTGAAGTTCCGCCTGGACTTGTTATGCGTATGACTAATACACCAGCAAGGTCACCAATAAAAAATGTGCAGGCTTTTCCTTTTGTGCCGTCTTCTTACCTTCAGATAACCGGTGTACCTGGTGGGTCAAGTAGAATGATAGAAAGGGTATGCTATAATGGTTTGAAACTTGAAGAGTTTACAATAATCGAAAAGCATAACTTGCCTTCATCATATCAAAAGGGTCAACTGCTTTGCTTTGTTCCAACTACAGTGCTTGAAGGAGCAAGAGAGATGGGCAAGTATGTTTACCTTACATTACCAGAACTTTGTGCACTAGCAAAAGGTGAGGTATTACAATCAGTACCTGGTAAGTGTGCTAGATACTTGGGTGTATAAAATTGTTTGATCAGTATTGTTAAAAGATTATTTTTTGTAATATAATCAATATATCACAGTTTGTGATAACATTAAATTATTTGAGGTCATTAGTTTGACCTACTAGGAGTATCTTATGACTAATAAGGCAGAAGACACAAGTTTCTTGGGAGACTTTGCAGGAGCAGGTCTCGATTCAATCACAGCAAATGAACAGGCAATTCCTTACCTTGGTTTGGTACAACCTGACTCAGATGCCGCAGCTGATGGTGCGACACCAGGTGTATGGCGTAACTCAGCAACAGGTGAAGAATATGGTAACGTAGTAACAGCCATCGTTCTTGCATTCAAAACAATCTGGAATGAACGTGAAGGTGTTTCTCCGTTCCGTACAGTCGGTCGTTATGAGCCACATGCAATTAATGTTACAATTACACAGCCTAAAGGGGGTAAAGGTTATCCAAAGATGACTAACCCAGAAACGGGTAATGAAGTACAGGAACTCTATGTTTATGCACTCATATTGCCAGAACATCCTGAAGCAGGTGTGCTACTTTTCAATCCAACAGTGTCTTCTATGAAGACATGTAAGTCTTGGAACACAATGCTTAAGTCACAGATTCTTCAGAATGGTCAGCAGGCACCTATCTTTGCATTCCAGTGGGATATGGCTTGTGAACTTGCTGACAATCCACAGAAGAAAGGCGCTAAGATGACTCGTTTCTGTCACGTACAGAAGTCGGCTGTTATTTCAAAAGAACTTTTTGAAACACATGTTCAGCCACAGCTCACAACAATACAGCAGACAGTCCTGTCTATAACACAGGACGCTGGCTCTGACGAAGCGGCTGAATAAAATCAAAACCCCGGGTTATATTGATCCGGGGTGTTATTGTCTATAAGGAATTATTATGAATATTAATGTGACTAATATAACAAAACCAAGTCAGGTAGTAACTGGCCGTAAAGATGATCAGGAAAAGAATAGACTTGACCTTATTGAACCTGAGTTTATTGAAGGTGTTGGTAAAGTTCTTACTTTTGGTGCAGATAAATATGAACCAAATAACTGGCAAGAAGTAGAAGATGCTGAAGACAGATATTATGCTGCTGCTCTTAGACATCTTATGGCTTGGCGTAAAGGCGAGAAGGCTGACCCAGAATCTGGTATCAGTCACTTGGACCACGTTGCTTGTAACATTATGTTCTTGCAGCATTTTGAAAGGGAGGAAAAAGAATAATGGCAGATTTAAGCAGTTATGCTTTTACAGGAAGACTTGGAGCAGATGCCCAGGTTAAGAAAACACCAAATGGCAAAACATATATGGAAATGTCAGTTGCTGTAACAACTGGTTATGGTGACTATAAAAAGACACAGTGGATAAAGGTTAAGCAGTGGGGTGAACGTGTAAACAACATTGTTGGTATATTTACAAAAGGTGCATTGATTTCTGCTTGTGGTGAACCAAGTATAAATGAATGGGATGGTAAAGATGGCGCACATCATGCGAGTCTTGAAGTAAATTGTATGAGTGTACAAATCTTGAGTAGTAAGAAGTCAACTACAGATGGAAATACCGCCACTGATGAAAGTAATTTGCCTGAAGATATTCCGTTCTAGGAGCAGTGTATGGCAAAGATAGCAGAACACTTAATAAATGCCGAAGTTGGACATGACCCTCAGCCAATATGTGACGGGCATGACTCAGAGAGAATCTGGGACTCTGAGAACCAGAGATATGTTGAAGCATATAGAAAGGTTTTTGCAGATGCTCTTGGAATCAAGCCGTCTCAGATACCTGATGATATGTACGTACATCATATTGATGGTGACCGCAGTAATAATGACTTGGACAATCTGATGCTTTGTACTAAAAAAGCTCATGAGAATCTTGAGACACTTATTGACCCAAAAAAGTATTGCAAAAAAGATTGATCAAAAATTATTTAATTTGATTATTTGAAGTATAATATAATTACTTTAAGCAAAGGTTTGATAGTACTTTTGTAAAGTGGATAAAATAAAACCTCAGATTTTTGGGGATGGTTGGTCAGCTGCATGACCGGAATGCAGTAAGCGAAAGCGAGTCACAGGTCTTCCCACTATGTTCCAATCTACCTGTGGCGTGCCCTTGAAATAAGTATAGTCTTACTAAAGGGCATTTTCTTTGCGCTATAGTGTAATGGTAGCACACAAGCTTTTGATGCTTGAAAGTTCGGGTTCGAATCCTGATAGTGCAGATAGCAGTAGTTCCAAGAGCATACCTGAATGACTACCTTGTATTATACAGGTTACAAACGTCTAATAATGAAACAGGGTCTAGTGATAAGATGACTAGAATAGCTCAGGTCTACTGCTTTATATTTATATTTAGGAGGCCAGCTATGGAGGAAATAGCACAACAGTTCCATGAAGAACTGCAAGAAATTATTGACAGGTATAAGACTAGATTGTCTGTACCTCGTATCATGCACGTTGCACAAGACACACTTCATAAAACCTTATCGGTTAAATATCATCCAGAATTACATTCAAAAGAAATGGCAGAAGCATGGCTTGATGAAAGATACCTTAAAGACATGGGAGTTAGAAAGCCATGTAAAGAAGCTTATCTTGCTGGATTTGAATCGTGTAACCAACAGTTATTCAAAGCAAAAGAAATTATCAAAGACTTACTTCAATATTTACCAAAAGAAAACATTGAAGGTATTTATGAAGTCACTGAAGCAGCTGAACAATTCTTAAGAGATGGAGGATCAAATTGCATAGACTAATAGCAATGGACGTTGAAACATACGGTAATTATTTAACTGACCCAGATGCACGTATCTTATGTTGTGGCGCGCACGGTGAAGGTATTCATAAAGTCTTTGATTTTGATGACCCTAATCAAGTAAAAGAATGCTGTGATATTGTTGCAGATCCTAATATTGACATTATATGGCACAACTGCTTATTTGACAATGGCTGGTTTCATGACAAATATAATATAGTTCCAAGGGGTATTATTCATGATACTATGACGCGCGCTGCTCTTATTGATGAACGCCAGCCAATGAGTCTTGATTATAACTGTATGCGAATGGGTGTCAAAGGTAAGAATAAATCAGAAACAATTGAAGCATGGTTTGAAGACTGGCAGAATACTATGAAAGGCTGTGCTAAGGGCCTCAAGAAAGGTTTAATTACTGATGATAACCAGGTTCTTAATGCAGAAGATGGTGTGACATACCAATTATCTGATGCTGAACTTGAGTGCTTGATAAGTGGCAAATGGAAAGGTAATGTATGGGATAACTCACTGATGCTTTGGCAAGAAGCCCCTGAGTTCAAGCAAAAGATGATGGAATACAACCAGCAAGACTGTGTTGCTACGTATGAGCTTTACCTTGCTCAAGAGAAGTTTATAAAGCCTGTACAGCATGTATATGAACTTGAGTGTAAACTTATACCAATATTGCTCAGAATGAAAAAGGTTGGTATTCGTTTTGACCAGAAACGTGCTGGAGAACTTATTGAAAAGGTAGCCGCCAAAGAACAAGAAGTTGAAAAGAAGCTTTGGGACATTTATGGTATTACTGGTGAAATGATAAATAGCCCAAAGCAGCTTGGCGTACGCATGAATGAGATGGGAATTGAGTCACCAGTAAGAACAAAGACAGGTAATCAGTCTTGGGCAGAAGGTGCTTTAGTCCGTATTCATCACCCTGTTACACCATTGATATTTGAATATAAGAACTATCATGCTATTTTGTCAAAGTTCTTGCTTGGCTCACTATCAAAGTCAGTTGTCAATGGGCGTATTCATTGTACGTTCTTACCAATGCTTCGTGAAGAAGGTGGAACAGTTACTGGCAGGTTTTCATGCCGAGATCCAAACCTTCAACAAATTCCAGCACGTAACAAAGGTCATGGTGAAGACTTTAGTCAGGATATGCGTTCATTATTCTTACCTGAAGAAGGCATGATGCTAGCAGCTATGGACTATAGTCAGATTGAAGCTGTATTACTTGCTCACTTTGCTCAAGGACCTCAAGCGGAATGGTTCAGAGAACAGATGCGTGCAGGTGCTGACTTACACAATATTGTAATGGGAATGACTGGTATTACATACCGACCTGTTGTTAAAACATTTAATTACGGATGTATCTATGGTATGGGTTGGCAAACAGCAATGGAAAAGAACTATGTGTTGTTTGAAAAGTTAGCAAGTAGTGAAGGCAAAGATATTGAGTCATTTACAAAAGAGATTTACTACAATTATCATAAAAAGTTCCCTGTTGTAAAAGATACAATGACTTGGGCTCAAGATATAGCACGTGCGTATGGTTATATAGAGACAATGGGTGGTAGAAGACTTCATAAGCCAACACCGCAGTATGACCCAGTAACAGGTAAGATAAATGACTACCTATACAAGATGCTTAATAAACTTATTCAGGGAACAGCAGCAGATATTCTTAAGCAGGCTCTCATCACTGCTGATGAAGCCGGTATTTATGATGTACTTACACTTCATCTACTTGTACATGATGAGCAGGTTAATAGTGTTCCGTTCACGAAAGAAGGTACAGAGGCTGCTGTTGAGCTTCAGCACATAATGGGTAATGTTTATAAAGAGCAGTTACTTGTACCAATTAAAGCTGAATGTGAACTTGGACCTAACTGGGGGTATTGGTCAGACCGTATCTATAAAGATATGCAGCAAGGTATATTTAATCCCGCTGAATTTGAAGCAGACTATAAGGAGACGCACTAATGACTGCTGAAAAGTTATATGACATGCTAAGAACTTTTAAAATACAGAAAAAGAACTGTATCATTATCTTGACAAAAGAAACATTTATACAGTTGACTGGACAACCTATAAAAGATGCCACTGATATTATGTTTGGTGAATGGCATGTGTATCTTGGTAAGCAGGATAAAATACAAGTTATAGAGAGCGAAGTATGGCTGTAAAGAAGTATTCTATACAAGGGTATGTAACAGCAGAAGTATGTGTTGAAATTGGTACCTGGGAATCAGCAATGTCATTGCATGATTGCTGGGATATGATTATGCAAATATTTGATGATGGCAGCTATCCAGAGGGAATAGTTGCAAGGAGAATGTAATATGTATTGTGTACCTATTATTTTAGGACCACATGGTAAAGTACCGGTTTATAAGACAAGACAAGCTGCTTGCGCAGATGTGTTCTTACCAGAAGATGTAACAATTGAACCTGGTAAAGTAGCATGTCCAGGATTACAGCTTGGCTTTAATATTCCAGCAGGTAACAAGATTGTTATGTACCCAAGGTCAAGCCTCTTGGTTAAATTTGGCATTATGCAGCCAACAAGTATCATAGATGCTGACTATAGTGGCATGGAAATACACGTTCCTTTGTACAACACAACTGATAAACCTGTGACGTTAAAAGCAGGTGACCGTGTTGCACAGATTGAACTTCATGAGTATGAACGTATACTTGACTGGAATTTTGAAGACAATGAAAGAACAGCTGGACTTGGTTCCACAGGAGAAAAATAATGAAAATAGTATCTATGAAAGTTGAATACTTCGGACTGTATGACATGCCTACTGAGCGGGATTTACTTGCTTTTATTGGACGGATAGCAGGGGAATGTTATAATAGCAGTAAAGACGAAGATAAATGTATTCAGCGTGCATTGAACTGCATCAAACGTGGGCATCACTCACCGTTTGAGCATGCTAATGTCACTCTGAAGTGTACAGTTGACCGCGGTGTATCACATGCTCTTGTTCGTCACCGTCACTGTGCTTTTCAGCAGTCAAGTACTATTTATCAGAAGTTTCAAGAGATTGAATGTATTGAATATTCATGCACTTGTGATGACAAACTTAAAGCTTACCAACACGCTGAAATATTGTATAACAAGCTGCTGAATGATGGCTATCAACCAAGTTCAGCAAGAGATGTTTTACCTAATGCTTTAGCAACTAACTTGATTATCACTACAAATATTCGTCAGTGGATGTATATGATTCAAAGACGCTGTGGTCCTGGTGATTCTGACAATATGCATGCATGGTGTAAAATGACTCGTGAATGGTTCGAAGAAAATTATCCTAGGACAACACTTGCTTTTGATATATGGTATGAAAAGCATCCGTTATAAAAACAGGGCCCTGGCCGAACGATTGCCAGAACCCTGAAAATTAACCCGTTGTCAAGGAGACTAGGCAGCGGGTTTATTTTTTCTCTTCAATCTGTCCGTTCTTGATAAACGCAAGACAGACACCGTCAACACATGCAGATACTGCACTGATGACACCCTGAATAACTGGTGCTTTGTCAGGAGCAACAAGCCCAACAATTGTGATAGCAGCAGTTGTCACTGCACCATTAATACCAACGATAATTCCTAATGTTTTCTTGTTCATAGCATCCTCCTACAAGAAATTAGTTTTATGTGTTAATTCCAGATAAAGTACTATTGCTGTACCTGTAATCATAATTACTAATATACTAATCATACCCACCAGAACTCTCTTCAGCTGTCTGTTTACTACCTGCTGCGTAACCAGCTGCTCGTAACAATCGTTGAACTGCTGCGTTATAGAGGTCAAGCTCTCGGATAATGTCCTCGATGTCGCCTCCCATTTCTTCGCTTCTTCCTGTGATACACGCAAGTTCTCTGATACACGTGTCAATTGCTCTGTCACGAGTTCTGATTGACTCTTCAGCTCTGTCAATTTGCTTCTGATGTTCAAGTACTGACTGCTCAGTGTGTCTGCTAGAAGCACAGGCGCACAGGCACATACAAATAATACATAGAAATATTTTTTTAAGCATGTCATATTACCCCCTAGAAAGCAATGTAATAATAAACACCAAACTGTTTGGTTCTGGTTACAGTTGCATCAGCAGTTCCTGCTGTCGAACATGAAGCAGTGATACCTGTTTTATTGTTATTAGAACCAGCAGTGATACCAGTTGTATTGTCATTAGAACTAGCAGTTATACCGGTTGTGTTATTTATAATACTAACATTAGTTGTGCTATACTCAGCAGTGCCAGAAATATTAACTTTCGTTACCTCCACGTTACTAGAGTAGGGATCCCATTGAATATTGTCTCCACCCCCAGGAGAATTAAAAACAGTCTGGTCAGTTAACCCTATTACAGCATGTTGGTGTCCAGGGTCACTTACACTATGTGTATGACCTGGGTCACTGACATTAACTGTATGCTTGTGCCCAGGGTCACTAATGTTAACTGTATGCTTGTGCCCAGGGTCAGATACGGTTATTTCATGCGAGTGTTTGATGGAACAGTCATCTTTGAATTCACCTGCATTAAACACATCATGCTCATGCGTAGTAATATGCGTATTCTGGCCGGCACATACCATTACACATTCACGCATATCAGGAAGTACACCACTAGGAAATATCTTAGCAAGTTCTTCATAAATACTTGTGTCAAATGTCTGTCCATGTGGCACAAAGCATCCTTCTGGACACTCGGGGTTCAATGATTGAATTAACTGTCCGGTATGGTACCTAGGCTCATGAATAACAACCTTTGTACCTGTTGATATTTCTCCCGCTTTGAGAGCAGCTTTTAGGCCTGTTTTAGTAGCACTATAGTACTCTTTGTTGTTGTCTTTGCACCAGGTGCCATTTTTTACTGAGTATGTCATACTACCCCCATGTGTATGTGTAATATTCAACAAGTCTGCCTTCTTTAACTGTTACACTTGATTTAAGTGTATCGAAAGCACGTCTTTTGAAATGTGTAAAGTTAGTACGTGGGTTATACCACTTTTCAACAGTATACATCTTATCAGGCACTTTATCTGGTAATTTAGATACTGTCTGTTTTGTCCATTTCTTACCAGTTAGTGTCTCAAGAATACGTTCCTGGTTAACACAATAGAACTGTTCATCAACTGCTTTTGCTTTTAAGCAAGCTTGATAAGCAGTGATGAAATCTATGTCGTGACCTGTTTGTTCTTCTGCAATTGAGAGCATGCAGAGAAACAAACATGAAGTGTTATAGGCTACACCAAACAGTGTCTGTAAACCTGAGTACCTTTGCTTACTTCCCATTTTTATGCTCCTGTTTAGCTTGATTAGTATAGAGCTTGCGTATGGCTACAAGTCTTCCTATTATTTCAGCAGTCCACTTGTTGATACGTTCTTGAAACTCTGGTGTCTTAAACTGTTCAGGTGGACAGAACGAATAAACTAGTGACTGCATTTCCCATTGCTTGCTCTCTATGTATTCATCAGTGTTCTCGATATGATTATACATTATCCATTCAGTTATTTTGTCATATACACATTCAAGTATATACTTGACATAATAACCGTCTGCTGTTTTATGTTCTACAAGAGCATTGATTTTATTCTCAAGTGCCATGCAAAACAACTTTGCCTGATTAACCTGGTTACGTACAATTGCACGCTCATAGTATGAGTTCTTGTCTTCACTACCAATAGTAAACCAATCTGTGTGAATCTTGATCTTGAGAATTTTGCCAAGAATCACAATAGCAGTAATAAGTAGGACTACTGATGGAATGCTTGACAGAAAATCTTTAGATGTTAAAATAGTAGCAAGTGTTTCCATTTTTACGCCTTTGGTGGTCTATTTGTGTAGTCACGTAGCTTGTAGAAGCGTCCCCTTGCGACATAACCAGTTTCGTACCCTTGAACATCTCGAGGGTATAAAAGATATACATCGTCGTTTTTTGCAACAAAAACAGTGATAGCAGTGCCTCTATCGTTATTTTCTTCAGCATAACCTACATTAGTGCCATTTACATATAAATGTATACTAGGAGTACCTTTACCTAAAACAACTGTAACATACCCATCGTACTCCATTCTTGCAGGAGCTGACGCATCGATTGGTATTCTGATGACTTCAGAATCACTTAATAAGTTTTGGTTTTCAACATAACGTTGTGTTGCATAAGTGTTAATAAGGTTTTGTTTTATGGCCGCAATTTCAGTCTGATTTGCATCAATTTCAGTTTGATTTGCATCAATATCATCACGTAATTTCTTATCTGCATCTTGGCTTGCAGTAAGGATCGCATTAGCCTGAACACGTAAGCTCTGAACTTCAGTAAAGATGGCTTTGTTTTGCAAAGGATTTGTTGATGTTGCAGATATTGCAGTGTCTATAGTAATCTGTGGCTTCTCACCAAATGTATACCATGCATCGACTGTGTATATATTTTTGATATAGCCAACGAGACCATTATCATCAGCTTTGAAATAAACTATGCTTGGGTCTGCATCAGCCCACTGCGGCAAAGAAGCAACAACTGCAAAACTTATACTTTTTTCAACAGTAAACCATGCGTCATTTACTGACGGATTTTTTACATAAAAATTCATCGTTATATCTGCAGCGTTTTTAAGAATGTAAAGAGCTTGGGGATCTGCGTCTACCCAAGAAGGCAAGGCAGTAACCATTTCAATCTTTGGTGTCTGTTCACCTGAAGTATTTTCTTCAACCCATTTAGTACCATTGCTATAGTAGAAGTGGCTGCGTGTAAATGATATATCTGATACACCTACATACTGTACAATTTTTCCTATGTATTTGGTAGGGTCAGGCATAGCATCGAACTGTAGCACATCTGCTTTCTTAGCAAGAGCATTTTGAGTAAGGATGATAAGTTCTTCGAGGCCTTGAACACCAAGATATTTAATATCACTCATAGTCTAGTTCCCCCATATCTGCTGAATTTCAAGAGGAGTAATCTCTTTATTTGCAGCGACGTTCTCAATGTTATTCAGCCTTGTGTTCTGAATAGCCTGTTCTGATTTAAGAGCAGTAATGGTAAGCTGCAAAGCAACAACGTTCTCACGAAGCGTACTAATAGTGTCTGCACCTATTTTATCAAGCTCCTGGTTAACAGTCTTAGATAAACTGTTAGCCAGTCTCTTAACTTCTGACCATTCTGCAATTGATATTCCACCATTTGCGTTATAAGCCATCTGTTACTCCTGTGTAATATATGTCACTGCAGCGGTATCTGTTGCTGCTGTGCCATCAGTAAGTTCAACCATGTTAATAACATTGATATTACCACCAGCGTCAATACGTAGCATGAGTAAGAATGTTTTACTTGTTGATGCGACAATTTGTTCTGATGTCATTACAAAGTCAACAGGAATCTTTGGCAAATAGCGAGCTGACACAGTAGCAATAGTGTCACCAACGCTAACTGACTTATCGTCATTGTCAATCTGAATTGTTGCTATAGGAAGATTTGCTAAACGTGAGCAGTTGACATTTGACAGTTTTTCAACTTCTGTCAGCTTCATTTCATCACGAATCTTTTTTTCTTCAGTAGTTGCACGGTCTGTTTCATTAGTAAGTTCTGTTTCAATAGTAGCAATGCGACCAGAAAGAGCAGTATCTGCTACTTCACGGGACTGTGCTTCCTGTGAAATAAGTGTATTAAGCGTATCATCCGCAGTCTGACGTGTCTTTGCTTCAGCAGTGATATTATCCTGCAAAGCAGTATCTGCTGCATTGCGTTCCGCTTTTTCATTATCAATATTTCCCTGGAGCAATTGATCTGCAGCTTCACGGGCTGTAGCTTCAGCTGCTACTTTTGCATCAATGCTAGCTTCAGGAACAACTACCTCATCAAGCATTGCTTCTACTTCCTGTACAGTAATAAGCTGTACGTTACCAAGTGCATGTGTACTCATAATTATTCCTCCTAGTACGCTACCTTAATAATTTTACGTGGTAAGTATGGAATCCAAATCTTACCGTCTATAGTTGTATTATGTCCACCGAAGAAGTCAGCAAGCCCTTGGTTAGTATCAGCATCAAGCTCTACTGAACCGTCCATTGCTTTCCAGCCTTCTGGAACATTATCAGCGATTTCAAGTTCAACATCTTTTGGTTCAACTACAACTCTGTGTAATAAACCATTAAATGTGAAGTCAAACTGACTGTCAGAAGTCATGACACGTTTCTCAATGTGAAATTGAGGCCAGTCCATAATTTCACCAATCTTTACACCAGCTTTTCTGATGGCTTTATAAATGCCGTCTGATACTACAGCTTTTTTACTATTTTCAGTTGGCGTAGCATCTCTATCATCAATATATTCTTTGATAACTTTGTTCTGTACAGCATTTTCACTTGTGCTTGACATTATAGTATCAGGGTCTTTGTACTTTTCTCCAAGCTGATTGATAGCAGTTACAAGTGACTCAGCAGGTATGTCAAGGTCATCAAGCTGGCCAGTTATTTCATCAACATAGGCTTTAGTGCCGGCTGAAGTAACTGGGTTGTCTGAACCATGCGTTGGTGCATTATCAAATGTTAATTTGTCTTGTTTAGCCTGTTCAACCTGCGTTATCTTAGTATCAAGTGCCTGTTCAACCTGAGTTATCTTAATGTCAAGTGCCTGGTCACTGGCGCTACGTACTTGACGTTCAGCAGCTAACTCATTATTTAAGCCACTGTCTAAGCTGGTTATGAGCGTAGCATTATGCTCAACGCGGCCATCAATATTATTTATAGCAGTTACAAGTGACTCAGCGGCGCTGTTAAGATCACTAAGATGCCCTGTAAGCTCAACAACTGTTGTGCCATCTGTAGTATCAAGCTCACCTACTTTATCATCAGTGTAATCTTTAGCAGACTGTAACGTAGCTTCATTTTGAGTATCAACGTATTCTTTGACACCAGTATTCTGTACTGGGTTAGTTGAATCAGCTGTTACGTGTTCATCAACAGTGTAAGCAGAGTCCTTGACTTCATTAATTGCTGCTACAAGACTTGACTTGTCAGTAGTATTCAAGTCATTAAGGTCACCTTCTGTTGATTCTGCACGCTGAGTCTCAGCATCGACGTATGCTTTAACTGCTGTGTTAGCTACAACATTTGCGCTGTCTTGTACTGTTGTATCAGGTACTAGTGTATCCTGTTTTGTGTCAAGAAGTTCATCTACTTTTTCTTTGTTGTAAATTTTCTGTTCACCAGCATAATTTATAATACGTGGGTCAGCCATTCATATCCTCCTATACCTGAAGTTCCCAAGCAGTTCCGTTGTACTTGAATACACTGTAATTGCCATCAAATACTATAGCGAGCGCTCCAACTTCAACACTAGGGCCAGTTGGCAAATCAACAACTGAGTTGTAAACTGTATAAACATCAACACCATGTACAGCAGCAATAACAGCAGCAACTGCCCCTATTGTACTACTAATATCATTAAATGATGTGCTATACTTTATCCAGCCTGCATCTATTCCTTTATAAACGTAAACTGTATAATTATCACCTGCAGCAACAATAACAGGTTCGTTAATCTTTGCTTCTGCAGGAAGTTCTGTATAACTTGTATAGAACTTAATACCATGAAGAGTACATACTGCTTCAGCAAGACTATAGCTTACATCTTCTTGTATTGCCTCAATTTCAACAGTTGACTTAGTCTTAATAATAGCATAGTCTTGAAGAGGATACTTATGAAATTTAGCACGAAAATCGTCACTAACATCATCATCAGGTAAAACATCTGTACCATCACAAGCATGATAACTTTCAGGAACATCAACTGCTACACCATTAGCATCATAAAATGGCCAGTCTGAGATGACACCAATAGTATCGATAGCTTTTAAGTCTTTCACTGTTGTATAAGGATTAGCAGGCTCACGATAAATTTGTTTGCCTAAGATTGTTGTAGCAAGCTCAGAGAAACTAAACCCTTTCCCAGACTTACAGTCACAAATATTGTGACAGTTTCCATTTGGTTCTACCCAATCATTAGACCCAACAGGCACAAAGTTTATACCAGAGGCATAAAAACTTATGCCTGTAAAAATACCTACACCATCAGAGCTTGCAAAATTACTTGTCCATTCAGTAGACTGAACAGCAAGGTAAGCATGTTTTTCACCAGTAGCACTTGTGCCAGAAACAATTTTCCATTTGAGACCTTTGAGTTCACAATCAGTTGTAACAGATAGTGCTCCATGCCACTCAGGTGTAATTGCAAAGTTAACAACGGCTGAGAATGCTTTAGTATTACCCATATGAATATATGCAGTGCCTGATTTATCTTTAAGCATTCCTAGTATATAGTAAACACCAATTTCATCTACACCACCTACAAAGGCAGTAATGGACTTATCAACAAATTGAATCTGTTCAACAGCGTGCACTAGCCCTTCAATATGGTCAGCTGCCTTAAGCACTGGCATTTCAAATGAACTAGCATTAAGCGCATCTTCAATAGCAGCAATGTCTGCTTTAATATCGGTTATAGTTTTCTGACTATCAAGGTCACTTGATTTGAGGTATTCTGTCAAATCAGATACTTTAGCATAGTTAGTAAGGTCACTTGAACTTACAGTATCTGTAGGAACCTGTGACTTAAGGGCATATTTAGAATCTGCCTCGACTTCTGTGATAAATGCAGCTACACTAGGAATCAAACCTTTAATAGTTTCAATCTGTGTTTCTACATAAGCTTTAATTCCATGAACGTCACTTGTACCAGGTGTCTTATCAGACATGTGCTGGTTAAGCTTAGCAACAAGGTCAGAATAAGCATTAGCAAGCTGAATCAAATCAGCTGCTCTTACTCCGCCACCTTGTGGCCCGTTCCAGTCTGTAAAGGTGCTCATTAACTAGCCTCCTGTTCCTGTTCTCCGTTACCCTGGCCCTGTGGACCCTGGGTTTGTTTCAATTGATCACTTGCTTGTTTAATTTTACCAAGTAACCAGTTACGATAAATATTTCCAATATCTTCAGGTATGTCCCTCTCTTTCTGAAGGTTACGTACCCAGGCATCTTTAATTATCTGATTCTGTTCTTCCTTCGTCATCTACAGGCTCCTGTGCTTCATCAGGCTCTGTTTCACCCGGTTCAACCGTTACTGTATCAACAGGCTCTACGTCAGTATGTTCTACGTCAGTAGGTTCTACGTCAGTAGGTTCTACATCAGTAGGTTCTACATCAGTAGGTTCTGGTTCATCAGGTTCTATCTGAATGAAATCTGGTTTTGGTGACAGTGCCTTTTCTGATGCGAGTCTTGATGACCCATCAGGCAAACTAATACCAGATGGAATACCTCCGTCAAGAAGCATTTCACATTCTTCTTTTGTAATAACACCAAGCAACGCAAGGTCAATTGCTACTGCCTGATAAGCGTCTGTTCTGCGAACATTTCTCATCGATTTGTTGTTTAATCTGCATGATCCAAGCATTTTAATAATCTCCTTCTACTGTGTCATACTGACCAGCGTAACTTACACTGGTTAACTTTTTAGCTCTGCCGTATCCGTCTTTATACGTTCTTGACGTCTTATGCGTCTTAAGGTAATTCAATGCACCTTGCCAATCCTTGGCCTGTATAAATTTCTTATACGTTGGTGCATGCCTTGCCTCAATGTTACCTTCAACAGTCGGATTTGCAAGATCAATAAGCTCCTGAATCTTCCAAACACGACCTGTGAACCTCCTTGCATACTCAGCAGGATAATGCTCTTGCATCCAAGACCTAATAACACCCTTGCCAAACAATTCCTTGGCATATTTCTTTAAGTCTCTATAAGTCTGTATTGGCTTGGCTTTACCTAGTTTTACGCTTGTAAGTTTAGCCAAACTTGCTACTTCTCCCGAAGGGTCGAGTTCAGCAGCCTCTTTAAGCCCCTTCATAATTGCTTTACCTCGTGTAAAACCTGAGGCCTCGTATTCGCCTAATTCAACTACGTTATCCTTTTCATAAGCTTCAATCTGCTCATTTACTAATGCTACAAACTTGTCAGCAAGCTGTACAAGTGGCTTGTCACTATGACCAGGTGTTATATAACCACCTGCATCACCTTGTCTTAGTTCATTAAGTGCTGCATTATATTCTTCCATTTCAGCATCGCTAAGCACAACTGTAAATTCAGTATTTGCATCAATGTCTTTAAGCACCTGCATTTTAGCTAGTGCTCTAGTACTAGTGCCAAATAAAGCATTAGCTCTGTTTAATGTCAACGATACAGTATTTCTACCGCGTCCTTGTACTATAGTACCAGACCCATGTGACTCATATTCGAAAGGATATTTAGCACCATGCTGTGTACCTCTAATACGAATATAGTCCCAGAACCTTACACCAAGTATATGTCTACCATCATGCCTAGTACGCTTAGACTTAGCAAGATGAATCAATTCACCTGCTACAGCTGTTGGTACTTCAAAGAACAGACATATAGCACCATTATTGGTAAATGTTACTCTAAGTATATGTTCTTTTTGAGCATACTCAATCTGACTGATGTGCCCACAGCCTTTCTGTGAGATAACTTCACCATGAATAGGGTTCTTTGGATCAAATGCCTTTTGAGCAATAGCTAAACGCTCTTGGTCATTTTCCGCAGAAAAACCTAAATGATAGTCTACATCAGGATAGTAATACATGTCGTAAACATTTCCATTTGTATCATGGAGCTTACGTTTACGACGCTTAATTCCTTTATCCCAGTCTTCAGGGCGTTTGTAACCCCAGCCGCTAGAGAGTTCCCATTCGTAGTCTTTATTCCATGGCGCAAGACCTGCTTTAGCGGCTGGCATATTTCACTCCTTATACAGTTGTAATTTCGAAGATTGGACGACGAAGCTTAACAATTGTGTAACAATATGGGTACTCAGTAAAGAGTGCACCCATTTCGTGCATAGCAAGTGGAAGCTTGTTTTCAGGGTGTCTGATACGGTTACCATTTGTATAAGAAGCCATACGACCATCACGCAATGTAGGTGAACCGTAAGTGATACGCTGTGAAAGATCAAGTTTTGAGATAAGTTCATCAGGGATTGACAAGTCCTGAATTGCAGGCGGCTTAGATTTACCCCAAGTTTCCTGAATGTATTTGTCAAGTTCAAACTGAGCATTGTCCCAGCAGTTGTAAGCAATGTCATTTTTTGGTCCGATAACAATTACATCTGTTGGCATGTTCAAGTCTTCAACAACTTCATTTACTACCTGGTTACCAATCTGGTAAGAAGTTGTCTTAATACCACGCTGGTAAACGATAGGCCCTTCTACGAAGTTATCACGAATAACTTTTACGTTTTCACCTTCTTCATAGCCCATTTCAATACGTGTTACTGGGTTCATCCAAACACCAATATCCGCATACGGAACTGTTGATTTTGTCAAGAATGCACCACGCATGATAGCATCGATGATGTGTTCGTTAGGCTGCTGAAGAACCCAACCACCTGCCTGCTGTGTACTATAACGCAAACGGTTTGGCTGATCACGGAATCCAAGATCAAGACCAAGGCGTGATTCACCACCAGCTGCAATTTCAGTTGGATCAGTGTACCATGGGAAAAGATCTGCAAGACCTTCCATAGCACCAACAACTGAGCTGTTGCCTGATGTATATTTTGCATTACTTGTGTATTTGAACATATCATAGTTACCAGCATAAGGACCACTAGCAACAGTGATTGCTCCAAATTCCCAAGAGTCTTGGAAGATATTAGAGTTTGCTGTAACTTCACGGTTACCACAAACTTCAAGGAACTGACCTTCTTCCCAGTCACTTACTGTTGTACCAACAGAAAGCAATGTAAGATAACCTGGCTGATTTTCAAGAATCATGTACATTTCTGAAGCATCAGCTGTACCCCAAGGTTTGTTTTCCTTAGTCTTGATAAGGTACTTACCGGCCTGGAAGTTGCTGTTGTAAACATTGATTGGAGCTTTGATACGGAAAGGAACACGTATTGTGCCTGTGCCTGTAATATCAGAGCTTTTGAAATTGTTTGGACAAAGTGTCAAACCTGCTGTAGCGTGTACTGTATTATCATTGAACTGTGGTGAGGTACCACCTCGCCATTTTGAGCCATCCTGATAAGGAGCAGAGAGCTGGTGGAGAACACCAAACTGACCGTGAATAGCAAAGTTTTTGAACAAAGAGGCAACATTCATGCGGAGAGCATGCATACGAGTTGCAAAATCGTTTTCGAAAGCAACTTTCTTGTCATTTGTTTCAAGGTTGAGTGTCATATCAACATCGAAACCATCAGATACAGTACCGTAAGTAGCACGGAATGTACCATATTCAAGGTCTCCCTTTTTAATCATTCCAACATTTTCTCTGAAGGTCTGAGAGTTCAAAGAACCACCAGTATTTGTACCAGCAAGAAGCATGCGGTACTCAAACTTGTCACTAAATTTCCATTCACGTTTCTTTGAGCGAATCAAACGCACAACGTCTGACTGACAAGGAAACATACCATTGAGCAAGTACTCAACAATGAACACCTGCTTTGACAGAGCTTCAATCTGATCTCTTGAAATTGGCATAACATTATCCTCCATTATGCTTTATACTAAAATATATAACACTGCATGTAGCAGGTGTTTACATACCACCTAATCTGTTTTCGCCAAGAAATCTGGCAAACTGATTAGTTTTGTTTTTGAACTTTGGTTCTTCATGAGGCTTATCTTCAGTCTCAGAAGAATTATCAGGTTCTTCAATGTCTTTATGTGACCCCATGTTATAGTTAATGATGGCACGCTCATCATCAGTGAGCTCAGTATCATCTTCAGGGTCTTCTTTTTCAACTGTTATCTTGTCAGTGTCACCATCAGAGTCTTTGTCTTCTTCAGTAACTTTGACTTTGGTCTGGTCTTCATTTGCCATGTCTTTTGCTGATTTTGTGTTGGCATCAGCAAGCTTGTCAACAGCATCAATGTTAAGTGGGTCTAGATTTTCATCACCAAGAGCCTCTGCCTCCTGTACTGCTTTTACAGTATCATAGACTTCTTTCATATCTGCTGGGTCAAGACCATATTTAAGAATACGGTTTTTAATTTCATCATCTGAAAGGTCAACAAGGTCTGCTGCAAGATCTGCAAAGATTTCATCAAGTAATTCTTCATCCATACTAGTACCCCTTTGAAGCAGCCTCA
The DNA here is from genome assembly GCA_036307745.1 of Acutalibacteraceae bacterium. GTDB lineage: Bacteria > Bacillota > Clostridia > Oscillospirales > Acutalibacteraceae > CAG-964. The sequence continues at coordinate 27,030 of JAXJXA010000136.1, forward strand.
ATCATACCTGCTGACGGCTTGAAACTACGAGCTTCCATTTTCTTTTGAGTGTGTGTTTTACCCCAGTTTGACTTCATTCTTGAAATACGTTTCTGACGGATGTCAGATACTTCAGTATCTTCAGCTGGTGGTACTTCAGTACCCTCTGCAGGCTGCTCTTCAGTACCTTCTGTACCTTCTGTACCTTCTGTAGTCTGTTCTTCAGGTGTACCACCTTCTGCAGGAGGAACGTTGTCAGGGTTAAATTCACCATCAGGATTAATATCCTCTATAGCTGGTGGCACTTCTGCAGATTCAACCCCTGGTGGTGGTGTCATTGGCATTGACGCATCTGGGTTTGATGCAACTGCCTGTGACACTACATTTGCTACATCTTCAACTTTTTGAGCTGTCTGAATAGCAGCTTCATTTGCTTCTTTTGTAAGCTCCAAAATTTCATTACACTCAGTTCTAAGCTGATCAAGAATCTGCTGTACAGCTTCATCAGCAGCTGATGTATCAATACCACGAGCATCAAGCTCATTAAGGATAGCAAGACCTAATCCTCTGTTGTTTGAGAATCTGCCTCCATAAGTATCAAAGAACTGCTTTTCGCGTGCTGCCTGTCTATCAGCATTATAGCTGTTCTCAAGCTGCGTAAGCCTAGCCATAAGTTCTTCAGTTCCAGCCATGTAAAACTCCTTGTTTATTATAATAATATCCCTAAAAAGAAAATATGTAAATGTGTATAATTTTCTTTTACCACTTTAGATCAGATATAGTACGGGCAATATTCCTAATAGAATTATCATGTGTATGCCCGAAATTATTTCCTGTATCTCCATGCTTACCTTTGTTATTTATAAAGTTAGCAATTGCACTACTTGCTATTTTCCTAAGCTCTTCTGGCTTTGTCCTATTACCTCCTTTAAGTGAGTATTCTTCACCTTCAACTACTAATGTTTTTTCCAGAGACTCAAGAGCATCTGATGGTAAATTATCAAGCTGTCTCCAGTCATAGTTTTTCATTAGGAAACGGTACATGTCACCATATACTGAATATGAACCTTCCTGATTTTTTCGTTTTTCATGGTCCTGCTGTTTGTTTGCATAAGCCATTAGTCTTCCTCCGTAGCAATTCGATTCTCTGGATTATGTTCTTTACAATAAGGTTTACGGTCAATCCATACTTTAGCTGGTTTATTACAGCCATCAACACAGCATAAAGTGTCAAGCATACTGTTATACTGTGGCTTAGAAGGCAGTATATTAGTCTGCTGAACAGTTTGAACAGGTGTTTGAACAGTGATTTTGTTTTCTGCCTGCTGAACCTGCTGATCAAAGGACTTATCTAACTGCTGTTTAGCTATTGCTTTACGTGTATTATTTAGAATAGTCATAATGTCATCAATCTGGTTAAGTGTATTAAGACTAATCATAACTATCCTCCTATAACCAATCTGTAACTGTTGCCGGGTTAACGTTTCTCATACGTTCCCAGGCAGACTTGTCCTTCTTAAGGAAAGCCTGGAATGCAAAACGTGCATCAGCCAGTTCTGACTGTACACCCATAATATTAGACTCATTCAATGCTGAGAACTTCTCAGCTAAACGAGCAACCAAATATCTATAAACCTCTGGAGCAGGGTATACAAGCTTTGTATCAGGTGTCCATCCAAGTTCCTTTATTCTAGGTTTTTCTTCTTTTTGTGCCACATGATCAATGTTATTAATAGTTACCCAACCACCATTAACTGTATAACGCTTTAAAGTGTCATTAATATTAACAACGTCACCATCATCAGGGTCTACAGGTAAAACAGTAACAGAAGGCACTTTTTCATAGTTATAATCTGTTGCGTATCTGTTATACCAGTAACCTTGTGTCATTTTAGTTACTGTACCGTCTGAACACTTATACTCAAAATAGTTTTCAACATAAATGACGGAATTTATTTTTTCAGGAAGGCGTTCTGTGTTCAATAAAATTTCATCAAAATCATTCCAATCCCGTACAATGACTCCCATACCCGTCTTGTCATTATAATGACACTCAAGATATTCTACGTTGTCATTACGTCCAATCCACTCAAATGGATTGTAGTCAGTCCACTGCATATCTTTATCAAAGAACCCTGATTTCCATTCAGCAGTTACAGAATGCTGGTAAGAACAGAATATATATGGGAAATCACAGGTAATGTACTTAAGTTCCCAGGTACCATTTTCATCACCTGGCTGTATTATATCAGCAGTAATATCAATTACTTCTGTGTTTAATGGGTTACGGTGTTTAAGTACCCATTTCCGTACAGCAGCTATCTGTTCTTGTGTAACAGTTTTATCATTGATGTTTAATATATCATCCCCAACAAGCTGATACAGATTATATATTGAATTGCGTTCAACATTATGTCCATCAGGATAAAGCTTAGGGTCACGGTTATGATGCGTAAAGAAAATCTGAGCAGGCTGTGGACAGTACTCTAACCACACACTGCTATGTTCTGCGTCAGGACACCATAAGTCTGTACCAGAAATTAAGTATGTATACCTATCAAGTAGTTCCATATTATTTGCCTGACGATATAGCATTCTGTTATGGTCCTGTGGGCTCTGTGCGTTGTAAATCATTACCGAGTTTTTTACAAAGCGCGGCAGCTTCGTAAGTTTCTTAGTTAACTTTACAGTCTTACTGTAATAACCAGAATCAATACAGCATATCTGTGAGTAAATGTCACTCCATACATAATTCAAAAAATTAATGCAATCTGAGAAAGTGTAGCTGTTCAGAGACTTAGTCTGTGCAAGTCTCATTGCATCTTCGAGAGCGTCACTCGCGAAAGGACATACATCTACTTGTAACATATAATCTCCTACCACAGGCCTTCTTGCTTAGCTGTCTTAGCACCCTTAAAATAACCGAATCTATTGTTATGCACAAGGATAGCCTGCTGCATATTATCATACTGCCAAAGGTCACTTGTAACTTTTGCATTTGCAAGCATATATGCTGTATTTTTATCTTTACCCTGCTTCTGATATTCTTTAGCAAGTTCATCAGTAGCCTGTTGCAAGAATACCTCACCTTTCTCAGGTGGTACAACGCCACCAGTAATAATTTGACCAAGCATATTTGCAAGCATTGGATTGTTTTCACTTTGGCTGAGCTTATAC
>JAXJXA010000137.1:0-7510 GCA_036307745.1 Acutalibacteraceae bacterium
ATTTCTCTGATTAGCTCCTCTGCCTTCATAAAGCCTGGCTTTAGCTCCTGATAACGTGCTGCGTATGTGTACTCTTCGTCAAACACTATAACATCATCACTAGTTGTCATTCGTTCTAACCTCTTCTGGATATGTATCGTATTTGTATTGTAGATTATCAACTTTTACTTCAAGAGCAGTTATTTCATCTTCCAAATCCTGAATATTATTGCTTATTTTTCTTTTTTCTGTTGATATAGACACCTGAAGTTGATCAATATCAGAAACTGTTGCAGAGTATTCACTACCACTTAGCATATCATTCATCTTCTGTTTATACCTTGATGCACTTTTTACTGTTGCAAGAAATTCATCAAAGCTTAAAAGACGATTTTTTCTTCTGTTTATTGATTTATCAAAAGAATTAATATGAGTTGTACATTTTTTTTGAAAAATCATCTAAAACAACATATTGTTCTTCTAAAACTCTTAGCTGATTTCTGTATGAAGCTAGCTACTTTTTATTGTAATTTAAACTCAATAGAATATCGCTTTTTGACATTTTACTCACCGTTTCTGTTTATAGCACAAAAGGCTGTTTTTAGTTTTACGCACTCATTGTCTTTAATGTAATAACCATCTCCCATCTCGATAGGCTTCTTGAATTTACGAGACATAGCTAAAGTAACATCAAAGATCTTCATATTAATCATATCATCAAAATACATAAAGTTACGCTGATCACGAATATTCTTCATAATTTCTGGTGCACTGTAAGGTATACTAGCGTTATCAACAAAGACAACCATACTTACCTTCATATTCTTATATCTTCCCATAATATTCTTATAGGCTGCTAGTGCCTCAGGATTATTACATATTGCAAGCAAAGCATCCTGATTATCAATAACCAACATAAGAAGCTGAGCGTCGTTAAGAGCATTTTCGTTGCCAGCTACAAGAGCATCATAACGCTCCTTTAGCTGTATTTCAATTTCTTTTACATATTTAACTGCATCATCAGCAATCATACTATATGCTATAACATTGTCTCTTTCTTTCATAGACACAAGCTTTTTGCCAATACTATCAACAACATATACCTTTGACTTACCTGGATACATAGTTGAAAGCATATCAACAGAATATCTCAACCAATTATATCTGCCTGCTCCCTCTCTACCAGCAATAGCCAACAATCCTAAAGAAGCAAAATCAAGCACATAAGGAGTAACCGTTGCGTAATCCAGTCCAGTAACAATAGAGAACTCGTTTTGCATACAGTATCCAAACTGTTCTTCCATAAATGCTTTTGTTAAAGATGCTGGAATCAATGGAATTCTCTTTGCGAACATTTGCTTATTAGCAGCAGCAATTTCAGACATATACTTTTTGATTTCCTCAACTCTGTCAATCTCCTTTTCACCTGTAAACGCAAGGTAAGATTGACATTCATAATGGTTTTTATCAATTTCTACAATAGCTCGTCCTGGAATATTGTCAATACGCTCTCTACAGTGGTCAAATAGTGCACTATACTCGTTTGAATCGTTACAGTACAAAGCCATTCTTGCAGAAAAGTTAGACAAATATTTGTATCCAATGCCTGCTGTTTGAGCATTAGCAATAACAATACTAACACCAACTGTTAAGCCCTCTCTACATAAATTGAGTAATTCATCATCATCCTGAAAGTAAAGCTCCTTCAACGCAGTTAAATTATCAATTAATAAAACAATAAGCGGAAGGTCGTTTTTACCAGCCTCTTTATACGCTGTAAAGGAACTAACACCTACAGATATAAGCTTTTCTTTTCTTGTTTCAACCTCGGTATTAATCAGCTTGAATAAGTTCTTCAGCTTTTCATCCTCAGAAGGACAAACCACACCACCCACATGGTTTAATTTGTCGAAGTTTTTAAGCACCATAGAAGCAAAGTCTATTATGTAAATATTTACCTCATTAGGGGTGTATTTTACCGACAAGCTACGAATAATATTTTGTAAAACATTCGTCTTACCAGACTGAGAAGAACCAATAATCATAAGGTTATTGCTAGCAAGGTTAACCATATGAACGCCCTGATATTGATTTTCTGGATCATCATATATACCAATCTCTACATCATAGCGTCCAAGCTCCGATGACTTCTTTGTAGCTACAAAATTAATGCAGTCACCAAGTGAAGGCAAGCAGATGTCTGGCAGCTTTGGCAGATTAATTTTCTCACAATAGTCTGCAACATATTTAACTATTGCATCTAGCTGTGTAGTGCTACCCTCACCACGTTTTTTATTCTTTTGTACATATACAGGAATACGCTTTCCAGACTCTGTTAAGCTGTAAATTGTAAACTCCTTAACATTTAAATCATCTGTTTTTTCTGCTGCTCCACTATATGCAGATTGGAACAGCTCGAAAATTTCATTATTACCTACCTGTAAATATGCACGACCAGGCTCTTTGATTTCGGCAGCAAGAGGAGATTTAAGCACCTCATTACTATCCTCCTTACTCTGAACCTTCAAGCAAAGCTTAAAACGAGAGTTACTCCAGATTTGCTCGTTAACCTGACCAGATGGTTTCTGTGTTGCAAGTATAAGGTGAACACCAAGGCTTCGACCAATACGTGCCGCAGAAATTAACTCTTTCATAAATTCTGGCTGTTCTGCTTTTAGCTCTGCAAATTCATCTACAATAATAATCAAATGTGGCAAAGGCTCTTTAACTGCACCCATTTTAAATTTTTTAATGTATTTGTCAATATGGTTTACATCAGCCATTGCAAAAAGTCTTTGACGTTTCTGCAATTCAGCCTTTATCGATTTTAAAGAACGATTAATTTCTTTTCCGTCAATATTTGTAATAGCTCCAAGAAGATGAGGTAATTCTTTAAATTGATTTACCATACCACCACCTTTAAAGTCGATTATTACAAATGCAACTTCATAAGGATGAAAAAGAGTCGCCACTGCCAAAATATATGTTTGTAATATTTCTGACTTACCAGAACCAGTAGTACCTGCAACAAGACCATGTGGACCATGTGCCTTGTCGTGTAAATCCAGCGAAACTACTCCAGTTTTTGAAACACCTAACGGTGCTGCCATTGACTTAAACACCTGAGACTTTTCCCATCTGCTCTTAAGGTCTATATCGTCAACAGCCAAAATATTAAGCAATTCAAACATTGAAATATTCTTGGTAAGAGTACCTTCAAGTGAAATTTCTTCGGTATAAACTGGTGCTAAAAGCTTTACGATTTCTTCTACCTGTGATGTTTGAATCTTCGGGTAAACAAACTTCAAGGCTTCGTTTTTATTTTGAGTGTTAGTTAAAGTTGCAGTATTAGTACTGTTTATTGAAACAATATAACCACATCCCTGTGGAATATCTGCTACTGTATCTCCAAAGAACACAAAAGTAACTCCAAGCTCCTTTGCCTTATCTATAAATTTTGAAATAGGATGACTCTTGAAGCCGTATTCGTCATAAAAGAATACAATTATATTTTCAGAAAAGGCTTTGTTTTGTTCTCTGATTGTAAGTTCTTTATATAAGAACTCAAAAATAATATTCTTGCTTTCACCATCACATACAATGTTTCTCACGCCAATTATTTCGTTATAAACATGAGGCAATAGACGGAAGCCTTGTATTTGGTCTTTGTGTTCCTTTTCTGCCACAAAAACCATTCTAACATCTGAAAAATATTGTCGTGCTGCAATATCAACAACAATATTTTTAAGCAATTCAAATCTACAACCAGGGTCACCAACTACACCAATAGCATTAACCTCTTTTAAGTCACACACAATAGGTGCATTATGTACATTTTTATATTCAGCACATAGCTGCTCTGGAATTAGCTGTAAATCATCTTCGATTTCTAATTTCTCTTGCTTTTTATAATCTACCTCTCGCTTGGATAGTACATCTCCACTACCCAGACGCACGCATAGATAATCTTCATCTTCACGAGAACGGTCAAAAAGGTCTGAAGAAAAGGATTTAAATCTTTCTTGCTCAATATGCTGTGCAACATACAACTCTTCTAATTCTTCATGCTCTTGTTCTCTACATTCTTCAATTTCCTGCTTTTTTTTAGCAATATAAGCATTATATTTTTCAATCCTCTCAATAGTATTCTGCTTATATTCCTTATTTCCTTCTTTTATGCCAATTATAGTAGTAAATATCGCCATAAGTCCAGAAATAGCAGACATAATAATCATCATTCCACCCATAAATGCCATTACACCTGAAGCAACTAACATACCCATAGATGGTAGCAGCCTCATAAGAATATTATTTTTAGGCTTTTGAGGCTTAGCTGGTGGATCAAGTATTTCTATTTTCTCATCGCATACAACCATTTTAACACGTGTATTACGATTAAATTTAGGATAAGACTCCGCTAATCCTTTATCTATATACTCAAGTGAATTAACCCTCATACTTGGGTGTATTGGTGTCCAGATTTGCTCATCTTTGAAATAGAAAAAATAATCAGAAATAGAAAGGAAATCTCCGTTCTTAATAACAGCATTACTATTCACTCGCTTACCATTGATATACACACCATACGTAGTATTCTGAATATCAACTATAAAGCCTTCTGCAATTTTATTAAGAACAAGCTTATCCTTTTTTACATACTCTCCATCTAATGATATATCACAAATTACAGAGGTTCCAATAGTTAACGTAGTAATTCCTGAAATATCAATTATTCTATCATACTTATTTTTTCCATCATCAAAATCAATCAAAAAATCCAAATTAAATACAAGATTATTAGACTCCTGATATTTAACTTCAATAATATCTCCGTGATCTAAATTTTTGGTTACCAATTTTCTTATATCGCCAACAGTTAAGTAAAGATTGTCTGAGCAATGTAATGACCACTTATTATCATTTTTTACAAATAATAGCTCAATATCTACAAAAAATAACTCTTTACGAAGACGAATATCACACTCTAAGCCTGTACCAACCTTAATCTGCTGTGCATCTGGTGCTAGCTCAATTTCTTTATAGATAGTATTATTAGAAAGGATAATTTTATATCTGTCCATTCACCTTATCTCCTATTCTGTAAAATTAATAACACTACCATTACGCACTCCGAACTCTGATAATGTTTTATTACCTTTAAGTAAAGCAATAGGATTTTCTAGCTTTAGGTAACAATTCTTTATATCTGTAATATCAATACCTAATTCGTATGCGTTATTAAGTGCAATTACAAGCTCATTAGCAGAAATATTAAGAGGTACTTCTAAATCCACTGAAAAATTTCTTTTTAATATATTAAAAATTACAATAGCAAAATCTCTGTTCACAATTATTCACCTCTTATATAATCAAGAAAGTAAGTCTTTGTATACTATTTTCCTTAGCAAAATCAATAGGCCTCATTCCGTTATAATGTTCAAAATGCTCAACATAATCACTTATAGTAAATTTTAATGATATATCAGGCGAAATCAACGCATTCTCTTTTTCTTTTTCGAAATCGTTGCATACAAAAATATATTTATCTGAACTTGAGCCATTGATATTTGTCAAAAAAATATTAGTTGCAAGAACTGAAGCTATACTTTGATTTAAAACTACAATAATCTTATCTGCCATATTTAACAATGCTGCCTTGTCTTCATCAAAAGTTACATCTGCATCAACAACAATAAAGTCATATTCTCCACTTTTCTTTGCAGTTTCAATAATTTTCTCAAAAACTGTATATTTTAAACCAAGCGACATTAATGTTGCTTTGAATGGTGGCAGATAGCTGAACAGCTCCCTACGAATAATATGCTTTATATCAACGTAGACATTATCATAGTAGATATTATCTGTTGACATTGCAAGATTTGCGTACACCTCAGCAGCTGCAATAGCAGAATTATTCTTGAACATATGCTGAAAAACCTGAAGACGAGCAGCATTAATATACAAAACTCTCTTGTAGTTTTTTGTTAACGATGCACATACACCCATAGCTACAGTAGTTTTTCCTGTTCCACCACTGGCAGAATAAACCATAATAATCTGAGTTTCTTGATTTTCTTTATTGTCAATTTTCAATACATTAGCACTCTTGCTTGTTATTTCGTTAAGAATTTCTTTAATGCTGGTATATTTAAAAATATGATTTACATTTAAATCAGACGTTTGCTCTTCTTCATTCTGTTCACTCATAACAAAAATATGTGCAATATTGTGACGTTGAACCTCTAAGCTATATAAATCCTCTGAAACTATAAGTATATCTATTTTTTGTGGAGTAGAAAACAGCTTTCTATAATAACCTTCATCACTTATAATTTCTATATCTATTTTGTCAAAAAACTCTTCTACAAATTTTAACTGAATAGGAAATATATAATTAATATCTGTATCTGCAATAATTATTCTTGGCTTTGGCATTAATCATAATCCTCCTCAATTAATAAAAACCTGAAAATCACTATTAGCTAAACGAACAATATCACCATCGTTTATTGGATATGGCTGGTGTGGATTTATTCTTTTTTTATTTATATATGTACCGTTTGCACTCTGCAAATCAGTAACAGTATATTGATCTCCTGTTTTATTAATTTTACAATGTACTCGACTAATCATTTTATTAAAGGATACTACGCCATCAACAGCTGATCCTTTTTTTCCGATTACAAATTCATCTTTAGTTATTGCAATTTCAACACTCATAGGGGCATTTAAGGCAACCATACTCATTCCAACTGATAAATTTTGACGCATATTTTTTTGCTGATAGACCTGCTCTTTAGTTCTACCCTTAAGCTTACCAAGTAAATCTTCAATAGAAAGTGTTCCATCAGACAATAGCATTGAAAGCTGAATTATATTATTAGTAGATAATTCTGGAATACTTGAAATTAGTTTTATTAAATTACCCCTCAACTCATTTTCAAAGGTAGTGTAATCATCAAAAATTCTTATTTTTAAAGGTAGATAAACTAAACTAACTTTAAATGTAGAAGGGTCAATGTATATTCTTTCGAACGATATATCTATGTTACAGCAAGAAAGAAATCCATTATTTTTTACTTCAATAATATTAGTAAACAAATTTGCGATTATAGTCATAAAGCTATCTTCGTTCAGCCTAGTAACTATTGAATCAAAGGATTTATACGCATTTGTTAAATAATATAATTGAACTTTTCCATTAAAATGCATCTTCATACATTTTACAAAGCAATTATCAACCTGACTTTGTAAAACCTTATATTCTGTAGGTAAAAATGTTTGATTATCATTAACAACAAACGCTAAATTAGCTCCACACATCATTTCGCCAATTAATCTATTTTCTATTAATGTATTCATAATAATTTCATCTCGAATCTTTAATTATTTATCACAAGTTGAACAGTGAACCTGCACAATGCAACTTCTAACAAATAATTCTTCCAGCTCCCACACAACCACATTGTGTGGGAGCCTAAAGAGTAAATTAAATACAAGCTATTATTCTTGATTTTTTTTACGTTTTTTA
>JAXJXA010000138.1:0-5026 GCA_036307745.1 Acutalibacteraceae bacterium
CGAAATGATTTCTGTATTTTAAATGGTGTTTAGTATCAGATACTCCCTAAACAACCGAATTGAAATAAATATATTCCTTTAAAAAACTAATAGTCTTAAATTTTTATCATTAAAAATAATGTATTTAATTTTAATAATAATATTTTTAATCTAAAACATTAAAAAGTTATTGACATTTATTAAAAGCTATGCTATAATTCAAACATCAAAGCTAGCAGTGATATACAGTACAAAAATTAAGGATTATTCAGGAGGTTTTTTTAATGAAAAAATTCAGTAAGATTGTTTTGGTAGCTGCAAAATTTATGGAGATTCTACATTGGTTTGCAACAATTATTATGCTTGTTGTATTTATAGTTTCAATATTAGCAAGTGGCTGGTTATCTACAATTCTTGAAACAGGTATTCCCGAACTCGGCAATCAATTAACAACATATGGTTTTGAAATTGTAGCTGCAAATACTGATAACAGCATTATAATGCCAGCAATTAACTTATTTTCAATCGGAGCAGTAATAATATTATTTTTAATGGCTATGGTATTCCGTAATATATATCTCATAATAAAAAAAGTATTTTCAAAAGGTGAAACTCCCTTCCAAAAAGATATTACAAGAATGGTAAGAGAAACAGGAATTTTTCTGATTGCTGTTCCAATTATTGGAGTTATAGTAAGTGCACTAGGCAATGTATGTGGTATTCACTCTGAAATATCTGTAGATTTGCAAGGTATCATTACAGGATCTATAATTCTTGTTTTATCAGAAGTATTTATATATGGCTCAAAACTTCAAAAAGATGTTGATGGATTGTTATAAGGAGAAGTATTATGGGAAAAATTGTGTTACGTTTAGACCGAATGATGGTAGAAAGAAAAATATCATTAAACGAACTTGCTGAAAAGGTAGGTATATCAAATGTAAACCTATCAAAAATAAAAAACAACAAGGTTACAGCTATAAGATTTTCTACCCTTTCGGCTATATGTGAAGTATTGGACTGTCAAGCCGGAGATATATTGGAATTCCAAAAAGATGAATAAAATTTTTTAACAGTAAAAAATAAACAGTTGTGTGCTTATATATTGGCATACAACTGTTTATTTTTGTAAAATTAATTTTATTAAACTCTTTCATAAGACAGGTCTGTATGATATAATGCTAATATGTATACAATTATATAGTATAAATATTATAAATGAAAGGAAAAATGAAATGAGTAGTATAGTCAGAAAATCTATTGCGAATGGCGTTTCATTTAACAGTATAAAAGAGGAACGCTTTAAAACAGCTAAAATATCTGTAACTATGTTTGTGCCTTTAAGTAAAAAAACTGCGTCAGCTTATGCACTTTTGCCTTCTGTATTGGCTTACAGTTGCAAAAAGTATCCCACAACAATAAGTCTGAACCGTGCTTTAAGCAATTTATATGGTGCAGGTGTAGGAAGTTATTGCAGAAAAATGGGAGAATCTCTTGCGTTAACCTTAACTGTTGCAGGTATAGATGACAGATACACTATGAATAAGGAAAAAATTTCTCCTGAACTTGTAGAACTTCTTTGTGAAATTATCTTTAATCCAAATGTAGAAAATGATGCTTTTGTTAAAAATGACTTTGAACAATGTAAGCGTCAGCTTCTTGAGTCTATTGACGGTGAGTTTAACGAAAAACGCACATATGCAATTTCTCAGATGTTAAGTAAAATGTGCGAAGATGAAGCATTCGGAATTAAGCGATATGGTACCCGAGAGGACGTTGAAAAACTTACTCCACAAGAACTTTACAAAGTGTGGAAAGATGTTCTTGTAAATTCAAGGATAGAAATAATGATGATTGGTAGCAGTGACACTTCCCTTGCTGAAAAAGTTATTGAAGATAAATTCTCATCATTTAATCGTACACAATCTGAAATAAAAACAGAGCTAAAAACCACTGTTAAAAATATAAAAGAAAAGACTGAAAATTCTGATATTGCACAAGCTAAACTGGTAATGGGCTTTAGAACTGCAGCTGCACAACCTGAAAATGATAGTATACCTATGTCATTGACAGTTGCAATTTTAGGAGGTACTCCAAGCTCTAAATTTTTTGTTAATGTTCGTGAAAAATTGAGTTTATGTTATTACTGTGCCGCACGTTACGACAAACTTAAAGGAATTGTTATTGTTGACAGTGGTGTGGAAAAAGAAAACATAGACCGCACAATAAAAGAAATTAAAAATCAGCTTGGTGAAATGAAAAAAGGCAATATAACAGAATTTGAAATTGAATCTGCAAAGCTATCTCTTATAAACAGCTACAAGAGTGTACAAGATACAGTAACAGGTACTGAATCATGGTATATTAATCAAATGTTGGATAACGAAATTCTTACTGTTGAACAGGCTATTAAAAAATTGAACGCTGTTGACAAAGATACAATAGTTAAACTTGCAAATACTATTACCCTTGATACCATTTATATGTTACAGCCAAAAGATTGTAAGGAGGAGTAATAATATGAGTACTAACAATATAAAACAAATAAAATGCAGTATTACAGATGATAAATATTATAAAATTCAACACAAAAGCGGACTTACAATTTATATCTATCCAAAAGAAGGATATAAATCTACCTATGCCCTATTCGGTGCAAAATATGGTTCAATAAATACCACATTTAAAAAAGATAATGGTGAACAAATAGTTGTACCTGATGGTATAGCTCACTATCTTGAACACAAACTGTTCGAAAGTGAGGACGGTGATGCATTTGTAAAATACGCAAAAACAGGAGCTTCTGCAAATGCTTATACTTCATTTGACAAAACCTGTTATCTTTTCTCTTGTGCAGACAATTTTGATGAATCTCTCAAAATATTGTTAGAGTTTGTACAAGACCCTTATTTTACAGATGAAACTGTACAAAAAGAACAGGGCATTATTGGTCAGGAAATAAGAATGTATGATGATGATCCCAGTTGGAGAGTTATGTTTAATCTTCTGGGAGCATTATATTGTAATCATCCTGTTAAAATTGATATTGCAGGCACCGTTGAAAGTATAGCAGAAATTACACCTGAAAAACTGTATGATTGCTATAACGGATTTTATAATCTTCATAATATGGCTTTGGTTGTGGTAGGTGGTAATGCACAACTTGATAAAATATTAGCTATGGTTGACCAATATGCAAAAGATTCCCCAGAAAAGGACGTTGAAAGTACCTTCCCTGAAGAACCTGAAGAAGTTGCAAGCGACTATGTAGAACAAAAATTTCCTGTATCTGTACCACTGTTCTATCTTGGCTTTAAAGAAAATGTAAAAAAAGAAAGACTTACTGACAAAGAAATGGCAGAAAGTGAAATTCTTCTTTCTATAATTGCCTCCAGTTCATCAAATCTTTACAAAGAGCTTGAAGATAGAGGGCTTATAAACAATACCTTTGAATATGAACATTTTGAAGGTCCTTGCTATAGCAGTGTGTTGTTCGGCGGTGAATCAAAAAATCCTAAAGAAGTCGCAAAAATTATAAGAGAATATGTAGATAAAATCCGAGAAACAGGCGTATCTCCTGAAGATTTTGAAATAGCTAAAAAAGCTGTATATGGTGACAGTATTTCTTCTTTAAATAATAATGAAACTATTGCCGGTATTATTATGGACAGTGAATTCTCAGGCAGAGAAATTTTCAAATACATTGAGTGCATAAAAAATACAACTATTGAAGATGTAAATAGAAGACTTATAAAACAACTAAACAGTAAAAATTCTGCACTCTCTGTAATTATGCCACTATAATAAAGGGAGGTTTACAGTATGTATCACGTATCTTTCCCGGAATTAGGAATTAATTTGGATATAAACAATAAAATAGAAATTGGTGGATTATCAATCTATTGGTACGGTATTATAATAGCCACTGGCCTTATTATTGCAGTAATTTATGGTAGTCTAAATTCAAAACGCCTTGGTATATCAGCAGATAAGCTATTGAACTGCGTTATTGTAGGTGTAATAACAGGTATAATAGGTGCACGACTTTATTATGTTATCTTTAACTGGGACTATTATGGTGCAAATCCTATAAAAATTCTTGCGATTAATGAAGGCGGACTTGCAATTTACGGCGGAATTATCGGTGCTTTAATTGGTGGTTTAATTGTTGCAAAAATAAGTAAAATGAATGTTCCAGCTCTTCTTGATGTTGCAGCAATAGGTTTTTTGATAGGACAAGGTATCGGAAGATGGGGCAATTTCTTTAATCAGGAGGCTTATGGTACAGCAACCAGCCTCCCGTGGGGTATGGTAAGTGAGGGAACAAATAATATTATCGTTCATCCTTGCTTTTTGTACGAATCGCTTTGGTGTCTGCTTGGTGTATTAGTTTTACACATTTTCTCGCATACTAAACTAAGAAAATATCATGGACAAATAGCTTTGATATATCTTGTATGGTATGGTACTGAACGTGCAGTTGTTGAGGGTTTACGTACTGACAGTCTGTACATTCCAAATACAGAAATAAGAGTTTCACAGGCTTTTTCTATTTTGATAGCAATAGTAGGTTTGATTTCACTTATCGTTTTATATATCAAGAAGTATGAAAACCTAAAATTATACACAGATTCTATTAAAACAGTCAGTCAAGAAAATATAACTACTTCCCCTATATCAGAAGAAGTAACAAAAGAATCTGGAGAGATAAAAGAAGTAAATTCACAAACTAAAGACGTAGAGTCAGAAAAAGTTTCTGTAAGCGAGAAAAATAATAACAAAGATTCAGACGATAACTTCTTTGATATTAATAATATAAAAACAGCAGATAATTTTGAAAATTCAAAAACTGAAAAAGAAGGAGAAAAGTAAAATGGCACAGATTATTGATGGAAAAATTGTTTCGGCCAGTGTTAAACAAAGTGTGGCAGACGAATGTGCAGCTTTATTAAAAAAAACAGGTAAAAAGCCTGGATTAGCTGTTATTATTGTTGGCGATGACCCTGCCTCAAGAGTTTATGTTAACAATAAGAAAAAGGCTTGTGAA
>JAXJXA010000139.1:0-5074 GCA_036307745.1 Acutalibacteraceae bacterium
GACAGCCTTTCTGTGGATCAGTATTCGTTCAGTACTAAATCTGCTTGAAAATCTTTTACTGATTTTAAACGGTGTTTAGTATTATATTTATGATTTCTTCAAATGCTTTAATGAATTTTTGAGTGTCAGTGGAAGTTCGTTTGGAAGGACCTTTAATATGATGCTTTGATGAACTGTTGCGAATTTTCTGTGCAATATATCTGGAGTTTAACAATCCCGATATGTTATCATCTGTATAGATAAGTCCATTCTGATTTATACATTTACAACCCTTGCTGAGAACCATAGCTGCCAGCCCGTAATCCTGAGTTATCACTATGTCATTTTGCTGGCATTTGTTTACTAATGCAAAATCCACAGCATCTGCTCCTGTGCCAACGGTAATTATATCTGCATAGTTGCTTGAGATTATGTGACTGGAGTCGCAGAAAATTATCAGGGGTAAATTATACTTCTTGCATATTTTCTCGGTTTCTCTTACAACGGGACAGCCGTCTGCGTCTATATAAACTTTCATATAAAAATCCTCATTATTATATACAATAAAGGTTTGTATCCCACAATGGAATGTACGGATGATGCCTAAGATAGAATTCGTATTCTGGATTGATAGCGTGTATTAGCAAAATAAGTTCAAACAAATCTTCAAAGGTGTGATAAGCTGCAATATTAAGTTTTGGCTTAAATTTTTTAAGTGTGTTTATTCCACCTGCGATTGCTTGTTTTTCAGCACCCTCTACATCCATTTTTATATATGTTACTTCAAAATTTTCTGTAAGGGTATCAATATTAATAGCCTCTATTACTGTACCGCTGTTACTGATAGTGGAGTTTCTGCCACCTTTATCAGAAAAAAACAATGTTCTGTTATCTTTCCATATGGTTTTTTGATATGTTATTATATTTTTCATATTTGCAGTGTGTTCCGTTAGCTTGCGATAGGTTTTAGGATCAGGTTCCAGTGCTATGATTTTGTTGTAACTGCCACCGTAATGTATTAACTCATCTATTGTGTCGCCACGATATGCCCCAAGGTCAATATAATTTTCATTGGTTGAAAGTATGAGTATATTTTTGAATACTTCGTCTTTATTATCGGTAACATTCCACAGATATTCCAGTTTTCCACTGTAATAAAATTTTATAGCACCTTCAAAAACTTCCCGTGACCTTTTATCTTTCAGCAAACTATATGCGGCTTCAATTTTTTTATTGTTACTATTAAGAAAATCGTCATCAAAAACAGAATTTCCAAAAACAGGTACGTTTGGTATCATAACAGTGTGTTTTTTTGATATTTCTTTTATATGTTTCATAACTTCGGGAATTTGTGTACCAAAGGTTATTGCAATAATAAAGTTATCCATATTTTCTTCAAAATAACTCAATTTTTGCACAGTATATCCTTTGTATTGTTGTCCTCTTACAAAGTCATCACTAGCCATAATACCGCTACACTTTATTTTATATTTATTGAACAGATTTAAAACTTTATCGGCACCATTGCCCATACCATATAGGATTATGGGTATATTAGTATCTTTCAGATAATTCCAGACATTAATTTCATTTAACATTTTCATTTAATCACCCTTTTATAAGAATGATACAATATCAGAACTTTTACGTCAAATATATTTTTGAAAATTATGACTAAATATTCTCTGATATTATTGATAAGTAAAAAATTTGACTATATACTTCTTTAAAATTGCTTATAAGTACAAAATTTACAAATTGTACTTGATATTTTTTTTGTTTTAATGTATCATTTATTGTGTAAAGTTTTAATTAAGTAGATTTTGGAGGATTGTAAAAATGAAAAAAACGGCTATTTTGATTGCAATGATGATGGTGGTAATTTCTGTTACTTTTGGTGTAACAGGTTGCGGAAATGGAGAAGAAGAAACTAAAGCCACAGAGGCATCAGCAACTCCAATAGCAACAGTAGCACCTACACAGAAACCTACAACTGCACCAACTGCACCAACTGCTACTCAGCCGTCAACTGTTCCTGCTGCAACTACACCAACTCAGGCTGCAACATTTAACACACAGGTTGCCACAGGCACAATGCCTGCAACTGTTCCTTCTGGCACAGAAACAACAGATACTGAGACACCAACAACCTCACAGTATGCTTCATCAAGTTTAGGTACACCTAACGAGAATGGTGGATACACACTTGTTGGTACTGTTACAGGATACGGTTCATCAACTGTTGTAATTATGCTTGCTGACGGAAGCGAATATGAGTTTAACTATGTTAACTCAGGTGTTTCAACTGATTCTTTGTATGATGGTGCGACTGTTACAGTAGTATCTGACGGTGACCCTACTGGTGATGCTGTTCCTAATGCAGTTCAGATGATTGTAAGCTAATCTTATTCGGTTAAGTTAACTTTAATTAAATAGTCAATTTTGAGATAAGCAGCCATTTGGTTGCTTATCTTTTTTATTTTAATAATTCATCAAAATTTATAAAAATATAATTTTATGTACGAATTTATTGTTTTTTTCGTTTTTTAGTGTTGCCTGAATTTATATTTCGTGTTATGATTTAATCTGATTTGTTTGCAGATAATGTGAACCGAAAATAATTTTAGGGAGAGAAAATTTTTATGGAAAAAGAAACAAAAAGAAATTCCTTTAAAGGTTCCATTGGCTTTGTTCTTGCTGCAGCAGGAAGTGCCGTTGGCCTTGGGAATATCTGGCGATTTCCGTATCTGGCGGCAAAGGATGGCGGTGGACTATTCCTTGCAATGTATATTATTTTAGCTTTAACATTTGGCTTTACTTTGCTTACTACAGAAATTGCAATAGGAAGAAAAACTAAGCAAAGTCCTTTGACTGCTTACGGAAAAATCAAAAAGAAGTGGAAATGGCTTGGTGTAGTTTCCTGTCTTGTTCCTGTAATTATTATGCCATATTATTGTGCCATAGGAGGTTGGGTACTTAAGTATTTTTTTGTATATCTTACAGGTAATGGGGCAAGTGCTGCCGAAGATGGATATTTTACATCGTTTATCAGTAGCGATGTTGAACCAATTATAATGCTTTCAATATTTCTGATAGCTACTGCGATAGTAATTTTCAGGGGAGTAAACAAGGGTGTTGAGTCTTTTTCAAAGATACTTATGCCGGCTTTGATTTTACTTGTTGTAATAATAGCAATTTTTTCACTTACAATTAGTTATACAGATACAAATGGTGTTACAAGAACAGGTCTTGAAGGGCTAAAGGTTTATATTGTTCCTGATTTATCAAATCTTACTGTAAAGAGCTTTTTTTCTATACTTCTGGATGCAATGGGGCAGTTGTTCTTTAGTCTGAGCGTTGCTATGGGTATTATGATTGCCTATGGCTCTTATGTTCCTGATGATGCAGATTTAGGTAAGTCGATTAATCAGATTGAAATTTTTGATACAGTTGTTGCTTTCCTTGCAGGTGTTATGATTATTCCTGCTGTTTATACGTTCTCAGGTACAGAGGGAATGTCAGCATCGGGTCCAAGTCTTATGTTTGTATCACTGCCTAAAGTTTTTGCTGCTATGGGAACTATGGGTAATGTTGTAGGTTGTTTGTTTTTTGCTATGGTTCTTTTTGCTGCTCTTACAAGTGCGGTATCGGTTATGGAAGCTGTTGTATCTAGCCTAATGGATGAATTTAAAATTTCAAGAACAAAAGCTGCAACTTTAGAAACTGTTATTGCACTTATAGTTGGTGTTGTTGTTTGTCTTGGCTATAATCTGTTCTACTTTGAAGTAAAATTGCCAAACGGTGCAACAGCACAGATTCTTGATGTTATGGATTACATCAGTAATAACATTCTTATGCCTATTGTTGCTATTGGTACCTGTATTCTTATCGGCTGGATTGCCAAGCCCAAAACTGTTATTGACGAAGTTGAAAAGACAGGAAAGAAAATGGGCAGAAAGGTTCTTTATATTGCTATGATTAAAGTTATTGCACCAATTATGCTTATTGTGCTGTTTCTAAAATCAGTGGGAATATTAACAGCAATTTGAGCCGAGGTTAAGAATGATAAATTTTAGAAAAGGACTCAGAGATGGTATTCCAATAGCACTAGGTTATCTTTCGGTTTCGTTTACCTTTGGTTTGCAGGCTGTAAATGGTAACCTCAGTTGGTGGGAGGCTGTGCTTATTTCTTTTACTAACTTGACTTCTGCCGGACAATTTGCAGGATTGGATATTATGATAAGGGGTGGAGGTTTCTGGCTTGAAATGGCTTGTACTCAGTTTATTATTAATATAAGATATGCCTTGATGTCACTTTCACTTTCACAAAAAGTTGATGGAAGTGTTAAGGGCATACATCGTTTTCTTACAGGTTTTGGAATTACAGATGAAATATTTGCTGTTTCGATGGGAAATGACAAGCCTGTAAATAACAAATATTTGTATGGATTGATAATTCTTCCGCTTTTAGGCTGGGTATCAGGTACATTTTTAGGAGCAGTTGCAGGACAGGTGTTGCCTGAAGTTGTAAGAAGCTCCCTAAGCCTTGCTATATATGGTATGTTTATTGCTATAATTATTCCTCCGGCAAAGAAAAACAAAGCTGTTATGAAAGTAATAATTATTTCTGTTTTGTTAAGTTGTGTTTTTAAGTGGATACCTGTTCTCAGTGGAGTTTCTAGTGGTTTTGTTATTATAATTTGCACGGTAATTTCTGCTACAGTGGGAGCTATTCTTTTTCCTGTTAAGGAGGACAAGCAATGAATATAAAGGATTTTTTTATTTATCTTTTTATTATGGCAGGGGTTACATATCTTATCAGGACAATACCATTTGTGATTTTTAAAGGAAAAATTACAAATACATTTATAAAAAGTTTTCTGTACTACGTTCCTTATGCTGTTTTGGGTGCTATGACATTTCCGGCAATTATTTTTTCAACAGGAAATTATACTTCAGCGGTTGTCGGATTGATTGTTGCCTGCATACTTGCTTTTAAGGAAAAAAGTCTGCTTACAGTTGCAATTTTTGCTTGTCTGACTGCATTTATAGTAAATGTAATTTTTATGTTTGTATAGGTCGTATCTGAAAACTC
>JAXJXA010000140.1:0-4968 GCA_036307745.1 Acutalibacteraceae bacterium
ACTTATCAATACTCAGGCTGATCAGTTAGAAAATAAAAAGGAGTGATTAATATTGAAAGAAATTATAAAAAGCGATGGTACGGTTTCAAAGCTTGTAAGCAATATCGGCGATAGCGAGCTTGAAATTATCAATTCATACACAAGACGACAGTATAATTTTGACGAATTGTATGTTTTTAATGTAGTGCTTTGCGACAATGAAATTGACAGAGATAACGAAGCATTTTCAGTTGAAGCATTACACAATATGAGCAGATTATTTGTGGGAAAAACGGGGATAACCGATCATAATCCCTCTGCAAATAACCAGACGGCGAGAATTTTCAGTTGTAATGTTGAAAATATTGAGGGTAAAAAAACAGAGTATGGAAATGATTATTACAGGCTTGTTGCAAGGGCTTATATTCCAAGAAACGATAGTACCAAAGAAGTTATAGAGCTTATTGAAAGCGGAATAAGAAAAGAAGTAAGCGTTGGTTGTTGTGCAGAACAAATACGATGTAGTGTATGTAATTCAGATATTAAAACATCAGCTTGCAGTCACAATAAAGGAGAAATTTATGATGGCAGAAAATGTTTTTATATACTTGACGAGGTTACAGATGCATATGAATGGTCTTTTGTTGCTGTGCCAAGCCAGCGTGAAGCAGGTGTGATAAAAAACTATTGTCATTACAGTGGTAATGAGGAGATTTATATGGAAAATAATATTATTGACGAAATAAAAAAAGGCAGTTATAAAGCCTTGAATAACGAAAGTGTAAAACAGCTTGCCGAATATATTACGCAACTTGAACAATACGCTGAGTATGGTAAAGCATACAGAACAGGACTTGAAAAAGATTATGTAAAGTATAGTGGACTGTGTTTTGCAGATAATGACAGCGAAATATCGTTATCTGTGGCTAAAAAACTAAGTTTAAATGAACTTGAAAAATTAGTGGCTTTGTACAAAGGTCATATAGAAAATGAAAATTACTGTAAACCGCAGCTTAGTGGTTATACATCAGAAAAAAATAACAATTTACAATATAATATTTAATTTAAGAAAGGAAGATATATATGAATATTGATTTTAAAGGATATAATGAAAAAGTGCTTACATTTGAATGTGACAGCACCATAACAGAAAAGGACCAGTGGATTCAGATTAGCGACAATGGTAAAGTTAGTTTAGCGACAGATAGCTCGCCTTTAGTGGGAGTGACTGTCAATGTAAGAGGTGGATACTGTGGTGTTATGCTCAGTGGTGTAATTACTGTACCAAAATCAGGTGATATCAGTTTGGGATACAATAAACTGATTTATACTGAGGCTGGTATTGCACAGAACGTAGACGGAAGAGAACACCTTGTTCTTGCAGTTACAGATGATAGTGTTACATTTGTACTTTAATTTGAAAATAATTTTTAATTTAATGGAGGTTTAATAATATGGAATTTTATAAAACAATTAATATTGATAAAAGTATGTACAATCGTAAGGGAAAAACTTTCAGCGAAATTCTGGAAGAACTTGACCCGACAGAAAATTACAAAAATTCGCCACTGGGCAGACTTGATGCTTTTGGCAGACAGCTTAAAAGATTTGATATAAAGGTAAGCGGAACAGATTCTGATGTTGTAGAGAAATTTTTCCAGACTTCTTCATCAGCTGTGTTATTTCCAGAATATGTAAGCAGAGCAATAAAAATTGGTATGGAATATGCAGATGTACTACCGGATATTACTGCAACTGTTACGAAGATTGAAGGTATGGATTACAGAAGCATTGTTTCATCTCCCGATACTGACACAAAAGAGCTCAAGGTTGTAAATGAAGGTGCAATGTTACCTGTAACGACAATTAAAACACAAGAAAACCTTGTTAAGTTATTGAAGAGAGGAAGAATGTTGGTTTCTACATATGAAGCACTTCGTTTTCAGCGACTTGATTTGTTTACAGTAACACTGAAACAGATTGGTGCATATATTGCACGCACACAGCTTGCTGATGCGGTCAAGGTTTTGCTGGACGGAGATGGTAACAATAACAGTGCAAAGATGATTGATGTTCAGACAAGTGGAACACTGGAATACAGCGATCTTATAAAGCTATGGACAAGTCTTTCACCATATGAGCTTAACACTATGCTTGTGCCTACAGCACTGATGGAGAAGATTCTGGCGATGTCTGAGATGCAGGATTCACAGGCTACTTTGGATTTTCACGGTACAGGAAGAATGATAACTCCTATGGGAGCAAAACTGATTCACGTTCCTACACTTGATAGCGATAAAATTATTGGTATTGACAAAACTTGTGCTTTAGAGATGGTTCAGGCAGGAGATGTAATTGTCGATTATGATAAGCTAATTGACAGACAACTGGAGCGTGCATCTATCAGTGTAATCAGTGGTTTTGCAAAGTTGTTTACAGACGCAAGTATTGTGCTGAAGGTGTAATGTATGAACATTCAGCAGGTGTTTCAGAGATTTACCGAGCTTGTTCATTTAAGTGAAGAGCAGGCAGAGAATTACAAGTGGTTGTGCTGTAACGCTGTTGAAGAACTGGAAGAAATGCTTGTTAAAGATGTAGATATATCAAGATGTAGCGGCAGACTTTCTGCCGCTGCATCGGCTATGGCTTTTTACAAGTATATAATTATTGAAGAAAACAGCAATGTAAACAGTTTTAAAGCAGGTGATATTACAGTGAATTATTCTGATAGAGGAGAATTTGCAAAAAATTATTTACAGCAGTGTATGAAGAGTATAGCACCATATATAAAAGACAGTAATTTTGTGTTCAGAGGTGTAAAAGCTAATGATATACCAGACAATTTGTAAAAATATAGACAGGGTTGGAACAGACGCAGTGCTGACAGAATTTGAAAGCGATAAAAAATATATTCTAAAAGGAATTTTGCAGCCAATAGATGTTAACAATAGGGGATATTCACAATGGGAATATACTGCTCACGGCAGTATAGATAATTCTTGTTATCTGTTTATTTTTAATACAATGGAGAACAAGATAGATTATAAAAATGCAATTTTGTGGGTGCATAACAGATATTATTTTGTTAAAAGTTGTAAAACTTTTTATTATTGCGATAAAGCACTCTATATGAGTGCTGTTCTGACACCTTATAATAAGGAGTGATAGTGTTTGGCAGGGATTAATCCTGAAATAATTGTAATTAAACTAAATAATAGTGTTGATGATGTAGATTTTATATGTGCTTATCCAAATGATGAGTTGATATTGCCCTCAAACGGAAAGTATTTATGTGCATTGAAAACAGTTTTTAATGATGCTGTTAAAATGTACAACAAAAATAAGTGTGTAAAATATATGGCAGAGCTTTTATCTCCTATTGGAAAAACCGGTATTGAAATTTTTAATAAAGCACAGCAAATATCAGATGCCTTTTTGAATATGAGTACAGAAGTTAATAATATACGATGTACTATAGGTGATATTACATATTCAAAAACTCAACATAGTTATACGGTAAATATAGAATGTGAGATAACAACAGATGACAGTTGTAAAAAAATATCTATGATAATTGACAATCATACAATAAATGCAGTGTTACTGTCAGAAAGTGAAAGCAAAACAAGCTGTAATATTATGTCTTATGGTAGTTCAAAGCCTGTTGATACCTTGCTTGAGAATAGTGTTTATAAACTTAAGATTAGGGTTAACGGAGAATTTTTAGGAGATTTAACAGAATACAAAGGGCTTTTGGTTACTTATGAATTTGGTGATATGACGGTAGTGTATTCAGATTGTGTGGTTAACAAATGTGTAATAGTTACAGGTGGTAGTGAGTATTTAAGAGAATATGATATTACATCATATAAAAGGGAGTTGAAGATGTTATGAGTGAAAATAACGTAGGATATTATGAAAAAAATTTATACATAGCACAGGACTATGCAGAAAAGGTTAACGAGGTTTATGAAAATGATAAAAAGAGATACATAAGACCTCTTAATGAGGCGGAAAGGTTAAAGAAATGAATCACGGAATTATGCGGTTTATGGGTTATACCCTTAATCATAATCCCCATACTATCGAAGTGACAGATGTGGCAAATATTTCTGAAGAAGTTGTGGTTTTTGCGTTGCCTGTTGTGTTTAATATAGGGTCATCTGCTGTTACGGTAAAGGGGGAAGGTGTATTTTATGGAGAAAACGCTTTTGATCAATATCTTGAATTAAGGTCATTGTATAAAAAATGTGAGGTAGGAGTGCTTTCATTGAGTGGTATTAACCCATTCAATGCTTATCTTGGAAAGCTGGAATTAAAGTGTACTCCAAAAGATAATTATGTTGAGTATAAATTTATGTTTATTGAAGTGCCAGATGCTATGCCGGAAGAGAATAGTACGGCACCTGAATTTTACATAGCGGATAATGATGAATATTTGTGGGATATATCACTTAAATGTGATGTTAGCATAGAAACTCTTGTCAAATTAAATCCACATATTAAAAATCCTTGCTGTATATCAGAAGGAGATAAAATAAGAATAAGAGAGGTAGTGGCAAATATAAATGGTGATTGAATTTACAAAAGTAAACGGATTTACCGTACAGAAGAATAATCCTACATATGTTTCAATTAATAGTCGTCTTTCTGTACCTGCTGATAGCCTTACGATAGTGTTCCGATACAATGGAAAATACACTGACTATAAGTATGTAAAAGTAATTTATGACGAAAAAGTTATTTTTAAAGGTATTGTGGATTCTCAGAAAATCACTGTAAATAAAAAGGGGGAATACCTAACTGTGTATTGCAGAAGTCTGGCAGGTTACTTGCTTGATAATCAGTTACAGCCACAAAATATACAGGGAATAACAGACAGAGTAATTTATAACAGTTACTTAAAGCCGTTTAATATTACTGTAAATAATCTTACAAACAAGCCCTGCTCACAGGTTATAAACATTGGCAAAGGGGTTAGTATATATG
>JAXJXA010000141.1:0-6085 GCA_036307745.1 Acutalibacteraceae bacterium
AGACTTGTTCCACCCCATACATAAGGTGTAACACCTACCCACTGTGCCGCATAATCAGCAATCTGCTGTCCCTTTGTCTTTCCAGTTTCAACTGTAATTTTCTTGCTTGCAGAGGCATTTCCTCCATCCTTTGCAACACATTTAATTGTTACAGTACCCTCGGATACGGCTGTAACCTTACCTTTTGAATCAACCGTTGCAATAGTTGTGTTACTACTACTCCAGCTTACATTTTTATTATCTGCATTTGAAGGTGCGGTTTGTGCTGTAAGGACAATATTATTACCTTCTTTTACAGTATTTTTACCTGAAATTATTATTTTAGTAACGGGCTGTTTTACTTTTACTTTGCAGATATCATAAACTCCACTTCCATCAGCAGCCATACAGGTAATAATACACTCACCCTGAGAAACAGCACTTAAAAGACCTTTATCTGAAACAGTTGCAACCGAAGGGTCACTACTTTTATAAATTACTCCTGTGTCAGAAGCATCATCGGGAGTTACATTTGGATAAAAATGTGCTTTCTTACCTACATTCCAGGAAATATAATGAGCATTAAGTGTTACATTAGTTACAGGCTTTTTTACTGTAACCTTACAACTGGTTCTTATACCGCTTCCGTCCTTTGCTGTAGCATAAATTGTACACTCACCTTTTGATTTTGCTGTAACCTCTCCGTTTGAGTTAACTGTTGCAACTGATGTATTGCTACTTACATAAAGTAAAGATTTATCAGGAGCATTTTCAGGATATACCACAGCATTAAGCGAAGTAGTATCTCCTTCATTTACTGTTATATCATTTATTGCAATATTTGTTACCATACTTTTTTTAACAATAAGAGTAAATTCTTTAGAAATATTGCTGCCATCCGTAGTTCTGGCTGTAATTGTACAAGTACCGGTTGATTTTGCAGTAATAACACCTCTTGCACTTATTGTAGCAATTTCCGGATTACTGCTACTCCATCTTAATGTTTTTGATGTAGCGTATGTTGGCATTACCGCAGCTGTTACCGTTTTTTTCTCTCCTACATTAATTACAGTAGGTGCATCTGTAAACTCAAAATTCTCAACAGGCTGAGTAACCATTACAGAACAGTAAGCTGTCTTTCCGCTTCCATCTGTTGCTGTTGCTTTTATTACACAAGTTCCTGCACTCTTGGCAGTAATAACACCTGCTGCATTTACTGTCGCAACGTTTGTATTTGTACTTTTCCAGGAAAGACATTTTGAAGTTGCATTTACAGGCGAAACCTGTGCAGTTATTTTCTTAGTAGTATTTTTACTAAGGGTAATACTTTTATTTGACATAGCAACAGAACTTACAGGCTGTTTTACCACAACTGTACAACTGTCACGCTTTCCACTGTTATCAACCGCTGATGCTATAATTTTACAGGAACCTGCTTTTTTAGCTGTAACAACACCATTATCATCAACTACTGCTATTTCTTCATTGCTACTTTTCCATTCAAGTTGTCTGTTTGTAGCGTTATCAGGTGTTACTGTACGATTAATTTCTACTGTACTACCTACATTTATATAATTAACTTTCTTAACACTTACAGAAACAACCTTCTGAACTACACTAATCTTACAAGCATACTCTTTTCCGTCAGTTCTGGTATATGTTACTGTACACTCTCCGGCACTTACACCTTTGATATTCCCCTGTTGATCAACCGAAGCAATTTTATCATCAGATGATTGCCATTCAACTCCACTACTCTGTGTACCATTTCCCAAAGCAATAGTTTCACCTACGTTTGCTGTTGCCTCTGTATTTGTTAATATTGATGAATCAAAGTCGTCTGAAGATTCATTCTCGGAGCTTTCAGCATTGTAAAGCACAGCACTCTGGCTTTTGCCTGAAACAAGCAAACTTGTTTCTGTGTCATTATCTCCAACTGCATAAGCAGAAAATGTTGTACTTACTGCAAAAGCAGACACAAGCATCAATGCCAATAGCTTTTTTGAAATTCTCATAAAACGTCTCCTGTCATTTAAAAAAATACAAACAGTATGTTTTACTGTTTGTATACATTGTATTACAAACTTGTAAGTAAGTCAAGTCAAAAAGTTACATTTCTGTAATTTGTAACCTTTTCTAGTTAATATCAACAATAAAATTTAAGCAATTAAACATAAATTAACCAATATATGGAAAAATCAAAAATTACAGATAGTATTTTCACAATATATAATTTTGTAAAGTTATGTAACCTGTCCTCAACGAATTGCATATATTATAATATATTTCGATTTAAAAATGAAAGGAGTATTAAATTATGACAAAATTGTCAGATTACCCAAAGTATGATTTTGTCAGGGTGTTTGATATTGAAGCTATATCTATACCAATAGTTTACAATAAATACGGCGATCATGATCCCAACGGAATGATGTATGTGCTGAAAAAAGATTCAGAAAGGATTCAACGAAAATCAAGAGAAAATTTCTCTCTTGATCCACCCCAACCATACAAAGAGGTGCAACCTCTTGTAATAAGAGCAAATGTTGGTGATAAAATACAAGTCAACTTCTATAACAAACTAAACAGAAATGCCTCTATACACGTTCAAGGTTTAAAATATAATGTTTTGACTTCTGACGGTGCGGAAGTAGGATATAATCCTGACACTACCACAAAAGATTTTATATGTTATACCTGGTATGCAGAAAAAGAAGGAGTTTATCTTTTTTCGGATATGGGTGATACCCGAAGCAGCGAAGACGGTACAAATGTGCATGGCTTATTTGGTGCTATTATAATTGAAAAAGCACAGTCCACGTGGTTTGATCCTGTGACAGGCAACGAAATCGAAAGTGGACTATTTGCTGATGTTTACAATCCTGCAAACCCATCTTTTCGTGAATATGCAGTATTTTTCCACGATGAACTTGAAATAAAAAATAAAGATGGCGAACAACCAATCGATCCTCATACCGGTCTTGAAAACGGTACCACAGGTATAAGTTACAGATCTGAGCCAATGAGAAATCGTCCCCCTCTTGAGCATAACCACGAAGGTGTTACCGATGAAGATATTTCAATGAGTTCGTGGGCTTATGGTGACCCTACACCTCCCATTTTAAGAGCGTATGCAGGTGACCCTGCTAAAATAAGACTTATACACGGCGGAATAAAAGAAACTCACGTTTTTCATCTGCATAATCATCAATGGAGATTTGAACCTAACGATCCAAAATCTACAATCATTGATTCTATATCAATAAGTCCACAAGAATGTTATACCCTTGATATTTTATATGGTGCAGGCAGTCTTACCAAAATGATAGGCGACGCAATTTTCCACTGCCATTTATATCCTCACTTTCACGAAGGAATGTAGACACTTTGGAGAATTTTTGACCGACTGGAAGACGGCACAGGAATATACCCCGATGGCACACAAATCGAAAGGTTAATTCCGCTGAAAGACCGACCTTTTCCTCCCAAAAAAGACCCACTTCATCTTGGTTATCCCAATTTTATAAATGGTGAATTTGCTGAAGAACCTTTGCAACCACCTCTTGGAATTTTAGATAAAAACGGAGAAAATGAAATTTTCCCAACCCCTCTGGAATTAGCAAATTTTGTCCCACAATTTACTCCAGGAGCATTATATTCTACAACCTGTCCCTGTAAAAAGTGTAAAGATGTAAAAGTATTTGAATTAGCTTTGGTACAAGCTGATATTCTTTATAACCGTTACGGTTGGCATGATCCTCAGGGTAGATTTTTTGTATTGAAAGAAGATATTGAAAAACACGGTACGTTAGACAATTATCTTGAAAAAGTTAACTGTGGAAAATTAAGACCACAACCTCTTGTAATTCGTGCAAATGCAGGTGATTGTATTGAAATCCGAATGACAAACTTTTTACCCGAGTTCATTGAAGAAAGTGCGTTTCAGTTAAAAACATTGACAGATATTGCAGGATTTCACATTCATCTAGTCAAGTTTGATACTATTGTATCATATGGTGCTGCAAACGGTTGGAATAACCTTGCAGGAGCACGAAAATATGAAACTCTGATTGAACGATTTTACGCAAACGAAGAGCTAAACACAGTATTTTTTCACGATCACTTATTCGCTAATACCCACCAGCAACATGGTTTATTTGGTGCTTTGATAGTTGAACCTACAGGTTCTGTTTTTTTGAACCCTAAAAATGGAAAACCATTAAAAAGTGGAGCAAATGCCGTAATAAAAAGAGCTGATGGCAGCTCATATCGTGAATTTGCAATGTTTGTCCACGATTTTGCTTTGTTGTTTGATAAAGATAATAAACCTTTAAATCCACCTGAACACCCAGGTTCTGATGATGATCCCGGAGTAATGGGAATAAGTTACAGATGCGAGCCTATGAGAGAACGTCTGAAAAAGAAAAATGATCCGTCTCATATTTTCAGCTCAAAGGTATATGGTGACCCTGCAACTCCAATCCTAGAAACTTATCCAGGAGATCCAATAGTTATACGATTACTTGATGTTGCTCACGAAGAACAACACGCATTTAATATAAACGGATTGTCTTGGCATAAAGAAATAAATGACCCGGTTTCACCAATTATACAAGAACAAACTCTAGGTATTTCGGAGGCATTTAATATTAAAATAGACGAATATTACCAGTCTGGCGATTATCTATACTACTTTGGCGGTATTGATGATTTATGGCTGGGTTTGTGGGGAATAATACGAGCATACAGTTGCAGACAAAAACATTTGCTTCCACTGTGCAATATAAATAAGCCTGTTCCACAACTTATATCACCTCCCAAAGATTCAATTATTCGCAAATTTGAAATTGCAGCAATACAAACCAATATCGAGTATAACCAATATGGTGATCACGATCCCGAAGGGATAATTTTTGTTCCTCTTGAAAATGCAGAAGATGTAAAATGTGGACGTAAGAAACCCATTCCACTAATACTCAGAGCAAATGTCGGTGACTGGATCGAGATTACACTTCACAATTTATTTGATAAACCTGTTAAATATCACAATTATCCGTCAGTTCCTCTTGATATGTACCACGAACCTTCAAACAGAGTTTCTTTAAATCCTCAGTTTCTTAAATTTTGTACTCAAAATTCATCAGGTATTAACGTAGGTAAGAATAAGATTGAACAAACAGTGGGACCGGGTGAATGTATAAAATATCTTTGGCACGCAGATAAAGAATATGGAACTTGCTTGCTTAATTCATTCGGAGATTTAAGAAATCATCGCTATCATGGTTTATTTGGAGCAATCATTATTGAACCTCCTTCAGCTCAGTACTATCATAATATTTTCAATATTAAAAAATCTTATGAAGAACAGTCAGTTATAACAGCACCTGGAGTTGAAACATTCAGAGAGTTTGTTTTGTTTGCTCATAACGGTATAAGATTGCTAGATAAATATGGAAATCTGATTAAAACAACCGAACAACAAGAAGAAACAGGTCACGGTGCTCCCGATCACGAAGATACAGGAGAAAAAGGCTACAACTATCGTTCAGAACGTTTTTTCAACAGGTTCAAACGTATCCCTATTGTCAGCAAAGTATTCAGTTCAAAAGCTCACGGAGATCCAGCTACTCCAGTATTAAAGGCTTATACAGGAGAAAAAGTAGTAATCAGATTACTTATGCCTGCCGATAAACCAAGAAATATCGGTTTTGTAATGCACGGTCACACCTGGCAAGCACAGCTCAGCGACCCATTTTCGACATTAATATCCATACAAGGAGCAATAAGCGTAGGCGGAGTTTATAACATTGAACTTCAGAATGGTGCTTCTGAAGTCCCGGGCGATTATCTGTATCGCTCAGGCTCTTTAAAATGGGACGTTGAATCAGGAATGTGGGGTATTTTTCGTGTCATAAATCGTAACATTAAATACCGTTGTGAATGTATATGCAGAAATATCAGTAATTGGTGGGAAAGAAAGTGGTACGATAAATATTCGTAAACATTTAATACTAAACACCGTTTAAAATCAATAAAAGATTTTCGAGTAGATTTAGTACTGAACGAATACTGATCCACAGAAAGGCTGTCGCCTTTCGAGGACGCA
>JAXJXA010000142.1:0-7745 GCA_036307745.1 Acutalibacteraceae bacterium
GTAGAATGGCGTAAAAATGCAGTCTTAATATCTGCCGGATCAATTCCGCTTCCGTTATCTGAAATTCGGATAAATGTTGTGCCTCCGTCTTTAATTTCAACAGTTACTGCACTGCTTCCAGCATCAATTGCATTTTCCACCAATTCCTTTACAACGGAACTTGGACGTTCTACAACTTCTCCGGCTGCAATCAGTTCTGCAATACTTTTATCAAGTACATTAATTTTTCCCACAGGTTTTGCCTCCTTTTTATAAAATTTTTCTATCTATCCTATACAATAATAAAAATTTATAAAATCTCCGCCTTGCTTTTGAGCTTATAAAGAATATTCAAAGCCTCTATCGGTGTAAGTGTATTGAGGTCAATTAATTTTAATTCGGATACAATTTTACTATCACTAGCATTGCTGAGTAATGACATTTGCTGAGTGTTTTCCTCTCTGGGTTGTTTTTTCTTAACAACATTAATTTTTTCTCCCGTGCCTTTTTCATATTCCTTCTGAATTTCTTTGGCACGTTTTATTACCCAATCAGGCACTCCTGCTAATTTAGCAACCTCTATACCATAACTTTTATCTGCACCACCGGGGATTATCCTACGTAAGAATTTTATATCATCACCGTTTTTCTTAACAGCTATATTGTAATTCTTTACACCATCAAGTAATTCTTCCATAACAGCAAGCTCATGATAATGAGTTGCAAACAATGTTTTTGCACCCAATTTTCGTTTATCACTTACAAACTCAAGTACCGCCCTTGCAATACTCATACCATCAAAAGTTGATGTACCTCTTCCTATTTCATCAAGGATAAGTAAGCTGTCAGATGTAGCATTTTTTATAATATTAGCAACCTCACTCATTTCTACCATAAATGTAGATTGACCTGATGCTAAGTCATCTGACGCACCAACCCTGGTGAAAATTTTATCAACAATTCCAATATCTGCCTTTGTAGCAGGTACATAACATCCCATCTGTGCCATAAGCACAATCAAAGCAATCTGACGCATATACGTTGATTTACCAGCCATATTGGGACCTGTTATAATAGCTGTACGGTTAGTATCCTTGTCCAGTAATACATCATTGGGTACAAAAGGTGAATCCTTAAGCAACTGTTCAACAACCGGGTGTCTGCTATCTTTAAGTTCAAGTATACCCTTTATATTTATATTAGGCTTACAATAGCGGTTATCGGATGAAACATTGGCAAGTGAACAGATAACATCTAACTTGGCGATACTCTCAGCTGTTTTTTGCACTCTCATAAGATTATCAGCTACAAAGGTTCTTACTTCTTCATACAGTTTAAATTCAAGAGCTACCGATTTTTCTTTAGCTCCAAGTATTCTTCCTTCTATAACTTTTAAATCCTGAGTAATATATCTTTCGCAGTTTGAAAGTGTTTGCTTGCGAATATATGTTTCAGGCACCATTTTCTTAAAAGCATTTGTAACCTCTATGTAATATCCAAAAACACGATTATATCCAACCTTTAGTTTTGGAATACCTGTTTTTTCTTTTTCCTGTGCTTCTATTGAGGCAAGAATATCAGAAGAATTATTCATATCTGCCACAATATCATCAAGCTCTTTACTGTAACCCTGACGTATCATTCCTCCTTCACGAATACTGAAAGGAGGTTCATCAACTATTGAAATATTAATTTTGTTATATACATCTTCCAGCGTATCAATACCGTTGTAAATATCTTTTAACATTGTTGAATCAACAGATGAAACTACATTTTTCAGATTGGGGATTTTCTCCAAAGCACTAGCGAGAGAACGTAACTCTCTTGAATTTGATGTTCCATAAACAATTCTGGTCATCAAACGTTCCATATCTAATATACCTTGCAGTGCCGATGTAATATCCAGCCTTAACATAGTATCATTAACAAGTTCTTCAACTGCTCTCTGACGTTTTATAATAGCACCACAACTTACAAGAGGTTGTTCAATCCAGGAGCGTATCAATCTTTTACCCATTGAAGTTTTTGTTTTATCAAGCACCCATAGTAGTGAACCTCGCTTTTCTTTATTCCTCATTGTTTCTATAAGCTCAAGATTACGTCTGGTATTAAAATCAATAGACATAAACTGAGTATCGGTATAAATTTCAAAAGTCTTAAGCCTGTCCAATCCGTTTTTCTGGGTAACTTTGAGATAATCAACCAATGCACCTGCAGCACATAATGTAGTGGTATAACCCTTCTCTTCCAACAAATTTGTGATATTACCACCAAATTTTTCAGATATTATACTTTTGCAAAGTTCATATTCAAACTTTTCATCGGTAATAAGTTCCACACCAGCTGAAAGTTTTTCTCTTATAAATCCGGCAAGTTCCTTAAGTTTAACTGTATCACCACCTACCAGAATCTCTCGTGGAGATATTTTTCCAAGTTCATTTTTAAGAAGTGATAAAATATCATCACCTTTTAAAAATGTACCTGCAAATTCGCCTGTTGAAATATCACAATAGCATAATCCTATTTTACAGCCTTGTGTAAAAATACAGCATATATAATTGTTTGTACTTTCATCAAGCATACTGCTCTCTGTAACAGTACCTGGAGTAATAACCCTTATTATATCCCTTTTGACCAGTCCTTTTGCTGTTGCAGGGTCTTCTATTTGCTCACATATCGCTACCTTGTAGCCTTTTGCAACAAGACGTGCAATATATGATTCACTGCTGTGAAATGGAACTCCACACATAGGTGCACGCTCAGCCTGACCACAATCTCTGCCTGTAAGGGTAAGTTCTAACTCCTTTGAGGCGAGCTTTGCATCATCAAAAAACATTTCATAAAAATCGCCCAGACGAAAGAATAAAATACAATCTTTATTTTCCTCTTTTATTTTTAAATACTGCTTCATCATAGGAGAAAGCTCAGCCATCAAATTCACCTCTTATGTATATTTACTGGATTACTCTTAAAGTCAATTCGGACGTGCAAAGCACGTCCTTATTCCCTTTACTATAATTAATATTAATCTTAATCAGCCTTAAAATATAAAGACTATTATATAATTTTCTGTAAATTATTAATGACATCCGCCACAGCTGGAACAATCACAACTACAAGAAGGCTCTGATTGTACTGTATCAGGATCAGCACCTTCTGCACACATTGAAATGATATCAATTACTTCCTTAAGCTTATGTTCAAGTTCTGTTTTTGCATTGTTATAGCTGTTCATATTCTCATTAGACATTACTTTGTCATAGCAATCTCTTAATTCTTCATTCAAACGAGTGATTTTTTCTTCATCTCTTTCAGTTTTAGAAGCCTCCTGATTAAGATTCATTCTCTTCATATTAAATTCACCTATAAGTTCCTGTAATGCCTTATCTTCATCACAAGCCTGCTCAGCAGCTTTTACACTAATATATGAACCATCTTTCTGAATTTCTCTACCAATCTCTCTTGCTAATTCTACCATTTTCATTTTTAATTCCTCCATTTTATTATATAATTTTTCCTTTTAATATCCAGTTACGTGCAGCTGTAATTTCGACATTCTGGAAAGTACCGATAAGAGATTCATCACATTGAATCTCAACAATAATATTACCTGATGTTCGTGCTTGCAATTCGTTATTTTTACCTGTGGGACATTCAACAAGTACTTTGTAAGTTTTGCCAACCATATTGGCACAACGACCTGCTGAAATTTTTTCTTGTAATGCAAGCAATTCTTGAAACCATTTATTTTTCTCTTCATACGGAATAGGATCATCCATTTTCGCAGCAGGTGTACCATTACGAGGTGAATAGATAAAAGTAAACAAAGATGTAAAGCCAACTTCTTCCACTAGCGAAAGCGTTTCTTTGAAATCTTCATAAGTCTCTCCAGGAAAGCCTACAATTATATCGCTTGTTAAAGATAAATCCGGAATTTTCTTTTTAGCATACTCAATAATTTCAAGATATTTCTTTCTGTCATAATGCCTGTTCATTTGCTTCAGTATTCTGTCACTTCCACTTTGGAAAGGCAAATGTAGGTGCTTGGAAATATGCTTACTTTCAGCAATAGTGTCGATAAGCTCCTTTGAGCAATCTTTGGGGTGGGATGTCATAAATCTAAGCCAATAATCACCATCAATTTTATCAATTTTTGAAATTAGCTGTGCAAAGGTTATTTGAGAATCTTTAGACAAACCTTTACCATAAGAATTCACATTTTGTCCCAACAGGGTAATATCCTTATAACCATTATCTATAAGTGATTTTGCATCATTCAGTATATTATGTGGGTCACGACTTCTTTCTCTTCCTCTTACATACGGTACTATACAATAGGTACAGAAATTGTCACAACCATACATAATGGGCAACCACCCTTTAAAAGTACCGTCACGGCGTGTGGGAATATTTTCGTAAACAGTTGTGTCCTGATTACCACGAACAACAAGTCTTTTACCATCTACAAGGCACTTATAAAGAAGTTTTGGAAGCTCATGTATATAGTTTGTACCAAATACCAATCCTACAAACGGGAAACTTTTATAAATACGATTGGCAATATGTTCTTGCTCCATCATACAGCCACATAATGCAATTAATATTGAGGGATGTCTGCGTTTCAAAGTTTTTAAAGCACCCACATTTCCAAACACTCTGTCCTCTGCGTGTTCACGCACAGCACAAGTATTAAAAAGAATAAAATCTGCACTATCGGGAGTGTCTGTAAATTCATAACCCATTTGAGCAAGCAAACCCTTTATCTGTTCGCTGTCTGCAACATTTTGTTGACAACCATATGTACGCACATATGCAAGGGGAATCTCTCCCCTTTTTCTTATATCCATAACCTGAGCAACAAGAGAAATATACTCGCTGTCAAGGTTTTTAACTTCGTTTATTTTCTGCAAATACAACTACTCCAATCATAAAACTGTACAATATATGATACCACAAACACAAAGTTACTGCAAGCAATTACATAAATTTACAAAACAGTTTAAAAATTTATTCTCAATTATATTTTTTAAGTTTCTAAAACCTGTATACAGAGTAAGAATTCTTATATTCTATTCTGAGATGTATAAACAAGCTCATCAATTTTATTCACGTTTACACTAGACAAATCAGCATAAATTTTTGTATCGAACAAATAAACAGTAATGGGTATATGAACATATCTAAGTAAATGCTTATATGAATATATGTAATTAAAAGCTTCATTTTCAGCAACACCTTTAATCTCAAATGGCACATCACAAACCTTTATCTCAAGACTACACCTGGCATAGCCTTCATCATAATTACAGCTTGCATTGATAATATGCCCTTCAGACTTTATCCCTTTTTTCTTTAACCATTTATGCTTAAGCTCCAATATTGAATTTGAAAAAATAGTTGAAAGAAGAATACATATTCCCATAATAGCCATCACTATCATTACAAAAGGGCCATCTTCTCCCATATAATCAATCCAATAATCTCCACCATCTCTTTTTATAATTGCTGTATCAATTATTGCAAAAAATATTAACAATAATATTATCACAATCAAACAAATTATAAAAACTTTTTTGCCAGTGATAACACTACTTTTTTCTCATACTCATATTGCAACTTCATTAACTACACTCCTATACACAAATCAGATTTTATAGTATTATATATCACAATATTAAAAATTTCAAATATTCAACGCTACTAACGCTACTAATTCCCATATCACAAATATATAGCAAAACAGGGCGATTTCTCACCCTATTATACTATTATATAGATAAAAGAGATCACAAGAAACTACGCAGTTCTTCGATAAAATTCTGTTCTATTTTTACAATTTTATCAGCCATTTTTTTACTCTCATCATTGGCACCAGAGTATTTATTTATATATCCACTTACATTTTTTATTCCCATATTACAGCCATCCATCATAATCTCTGCCGCTTTTTGAGACGAGTTATCACTCATCATTTTAATTTCAGTTGTAATAAAACTAATTGCCTTTGCCATTGGTTGAGGATCCTTTTCACTACTTCCATATTTATTCAACAAACTGTGGCACTTATCTCCTATTTCGATGTGTTGCTTATTATAGTCTGAAATAACTTCTTTAAGTTTTTCATCCTTTACATATTCCATTACCTGTTCTATACTATTTGTGGCACTTTTACAACCTGCATTACATTCCTTTAAAAGATTAATTGTATCACTATTCATAAAATCACTCCTTTAATAATTATTTTTATCATAGTT
This sequence comes from Acutalibacteraceae bacterium, assembly GCA_036307745.1. Taxonomy (GTDB): domain Bacteria; phylum Bacillota; class Clostridia; order Oscillospirales; family Acutalibacteraceae; genus CAG-964. Next base: position 6,234 of record JAXJXA010000142.1, read on the forward strand.
ATAGGATTTATTCAAACACTTATTATCTTAAAATTTATAATTTAGCCTTTAAATTTATTTAAATCTGTATTATAATTAAAAATATATGCTTTCGCATTGGTTATTTGTAGATAAAACGGGGTGTAGAAATTGGCCGATAATCCTCACAGTGGTCATCGTGACAGACTGCGTAAAAAGTTTCTGAGCAATGGTTTTGATGGTTTGGAAAAGCACGAAGTATTGGAACTTGTGCTTTATTATGGCATACCACGAAAGGATACCAATCCCATTGCTCATAAATTACTGGACTGCTTTGGTTCTATATCGGCAGTTATGGATGCACCCATTGATAAACTTAAGGAAGCAGGAATAAGTGAAAACTGTGCAATATATCTTAAGATGATTCCACAAATATGCCGAATGTATATGGAAGATAAGCATAATAATAAAGATAAGATAATAGACTCTAACAACATAGGCGACAAACTCAAATATAAATTTGTAGGCAGAGATTATGAGGCTGTAGTACTTATGCTTATGGATAGCAAGTATAAAGAAGTTTTTTGTGGTGTTGTAAGTAAAGGTTCTGTTTCTGCTTGTGAAATATATGTACGCAAAATAATAGAACTTGCGGTTTTATATAATGCAAAATTCGCAGTACTTTCTCACAATCATCCCAGCGGACTTGCCCTGCCTTCTAATGATGATATAGTGACTACTAAAAAAATATATAATGCACTCAGGCTTATTGATGTTGCATTAATTGATCATATAATTGTTGCCGATGATGATTATGTATCCCTGAACGAGTCAGGCTTTATGGAAGAAATGTAAGAATATAAAAACAATTCATTTTTTATAAAGGTGATCGCTATGAATTTTAAATTACATTCTGAATATTTACCCACAGGTGATCAACCACAAGCTATTGATACAATCTGCAAATCAATAAATGAAGGAAACAGGGAACAAACTCTGCTTGGTGTTACTGGTTCAGGTAAAACTTTTACTATGGCAAATATTATTGCAAGAGAAAATCGCCCCACCCTTGTATTGGCACACAACAAGACCCTTGCTGCACAGCTTTGCAGTGAGTTTAAGGAGTTTTTTCCTGAAAATGCTGTTGAATATTTTGTGTCATATTATGACTACTATCAGCCTGAAGCCTATGTAGCACAAACAGACACATATATCGAAAAGGATAGTTCTGTTAATGATGAAATTGACAAACTAAGACACAGTGCTACGCTTGCTTTATCTGAAAGACGTGATGTAATAATTGTTGCAAGTGTATCTTGTATTTATAGCTTGGGAAACCCTATCGACTATCGCAATATGGTTATTTCACTCAGACCTGGTATGGAAAAATCCCGTGATGACCTGTTAAAAAAACTTGTAGAATTGCAATATGAACGTAATGATATTAATTTTGTACGCAATAAATTCAGAGTAAGAGGCGATGTTGTCGAAATTTACCCTGCAAATAGCGAAGGTAAAATTATTCGTGTAGAATTTTTTGGAGATGAAATCGAC
>JAXJXA010000143.1:0-3998 GCA_036307745.1 Acutalibacteraceae bacterium
AAGACGATCGGAATAAATAAAATAGATTTTGAGCGAGTTTATTTTGACGAGGCTGAAAAATATTTATTGTTTAAATCCAACCCCGAAAAATATTATCTGCTGAGAGTAATGGATTTTAATGGTGGTTTACGTTTTAACGGCACCATTGAAAATCCTGAAAAAATAGAAAAAGGTAGCTGTGTAGTGGGCGAATATCTTTTGACAAAAGAGGAATTTAACCTGTGGGACACAGACGAAACCTCATTCCATTCTTTGGTAGACACATTAAGTACAGGTGCCCCATCTGACAGAGTGCTGAAAATGTACTATCAGCTTACACCTCAGTCTGCACCTATGCCTCTTAAAATAAAAGCAGGTGCTTCAACAGGCACAAATCCTGACCTTGTAGAAGAAATGAAAAAAGAATTTACCCAGCACCAAAAGGATGTTGCAGGAAAGTTCAAAGATTTTATTGATGAAAAAGAAGATCGTGAAATCTATTTTATTTATTCCGATCGTCTTAATAAAATTTTTCCGGCTATTGATTTTGAAGGCAAAATATTCTTCACCGAAGGCAAACAACAAGCTGAAAATATGACCAAAGCCACAGCAATGTTTGGTAATCAGTATTATCAGGTATCGTCACAAGAGGCAAGAGGAATTATAGAGGCTTGTAAAAAATACGGCGTATTTAAAATAGTATTCTGTCAGGAAAATGGCGAAGCTGTTATATTTGACAGAGATGCTCTTCTGAGTGAGCCAACAGAGGATAAATGGGTTACATACAACTCAGCAGTTTATAATATACTTATAAGATGTATTGAGTGTGGAGGAATTAATAATCCACAAGTAAGAGCAAACCAGATGACCCTTACAAGCCAACTGAGCCATCAGATATTTAAAACCACATTTTTGGTTGCGGTTAATCAGCCAAACGACGACGTAAAAAATACTGTACTATTATCAACAGGGGCAAACGCTTTATATAAAGAAAAAGAATTTACTTTTAGCGGTGCAGAAGATTATAAATACGAAACTGTACCCGAAAAAACCTTTAATATAAGAACACTGGTTAACACCCAAAACCAAACCCACGCCCTGCCTATTTTTACAGGTATGGATGAATTTAAAGAAATATTCAAAGACAATAATGCAGTACCTTTGGCTGTAACCATTGAAGAAGCATTTTCAATGAAAAATGAACATTGTAAAACAATAGTTATCAATCCTATGATTTTCGGTTTTGTTTTTACTGACGAAGCAATGCAACAACTAAGAGAAATGAGTAAAAAACCTGTTACAGTATTTAAAGCACAAGAAGAAACCAAAGAAAATGAAAAAGAAACAACTGTTACATTGCCTGAAATCCCCAGAACATCATCTACTGAAGATATCCTCCATATGGTAGCAAATCAAATTAATAGAACCGAAGCTGTAAAGAAAGAAAACATCATCAAAAAACACGAAGAAAACCAAAATGATGATACATCTACATCTGAGACTGAGTCTGTCAATGATGAAAACACAACAGCAGTTAATGAAATCACTACTGAAACCTTGAAAGAAAAAAACACAGTTGATTCTGAAACGACCGAAGCTACAATAACAGAAAGCATACCTGAAAGCTCTACCGAAGAAAATAAACATCAGGACGATAAATCTGACAAAAAAGGTGGATTCTTTAGCAGATTTAAAAGAAAGAAAAAATAATATTGCTGTAATATAATACAAAAAGATATAATAAAATTCCCCTCTCTGTTTTCCACAAAAAACAGAGAGGGGAATTTCTAGTATGATATGATATATTTAGCAAGAAGTACTACATTTTCTTTTCAAAAATATGTCGAATTACAGTACCGATACTGTCCGCCATTCGTAGAAATCCAACATCATTAGGGTGTATACCATCCATTGAGTGATCATATTGGTGTGGTGCAACAAAGAAACTTAAACCATCAATAAAATAAATATTTTCATCACCTGTTTGACGTGCTTTTAAATAAGAAGACATAATTACATCACGACGTTTAAGGATATGTGGCTGTTCTGCAACCTGCGTCCAATAATCAGGACGACTGATCATAATGTATGGCAACTCAGGATTTTTCTCACGTATGATTTTATACATTGAATAATGAGTAGCCTCTAAATGTTCAACTGTAGGTGCATTATGGTCATAATCACAAATAAACACACTCATAGGCAATGTAGCCAGCCAATGTGCTAAAACTGATTCGCCTTTTGCCTGTCCTGAAAAACCAAAATCCAAAAAGTCAATATTTAACATACGGGAAATTATACTGGGATAGATATATCCCGGACGGCTTGCCGCTGTTCCGTGAACAATGGAAGAACCATAAAAAACCATTGGTTTGATATCACGGTATGGTCGTGCTGCTTCCAGTATTGCATCGGGTTTAAGACCGATTTCCAATGTTTCAATCACAGCATGTATAGGGAAATTGATAGTAAAGGAACGTAGTATTTCGTTATTAAGGTAAATAATCTGCTCATATTGATCAAGCATATCATAAGGCATACGAAACTCTTTGACGAAACGGCTACCAAACTCACCATCAATATATAAATCAAAACCCGCAGAAGAAACTAATGTTAAATGAGGTGAACGCCCAACAACACGATATTTTACACGTATAGCAATATATGGCGAATTTGTGGAGAATCGCACACGAGCTCCGGTAGATTCCTGACTCAACTTATCTACACCTTCGCTGGTTGCTACAGCTACATCGAAAGGCAAACGGTGGAAAAATGGTTCGGTTTCCGGCTTATATAAACCGTGCAATGAAAATGGTGCACATCGAACATTATGCCAAATAACCTCCGTATCACCGATAGATGTGTTGATAATCATATTTTTGTCCAGATTGATGTATGAATCCATAAAATAATGCCTCAAATTTTAATATTATTGTAATTATTATATCATCGAGAATGTTTTTTATCAAGATATTTCATAAAAGAGCTTTTTAATATCTTTCAATAAAAAAAGTAAAAATCCGAACATTTCACCAATAAGGTAAAAGTCCGGATTATTTGAGTTTGGTGGCACTGAGCCAAGTGAATCCGAACATTTTTCTAATTCAGTCAAAGTTAAGGTTTCCGAGCCTTCTTTGAAATTAAAATAAAATTCTATCTTATCATCATGCAAAATAATTGAATTAACAAAGCTATCAACCAATCTTTTACGATGTTTTATATCATTAACATTATATTTGCGAAGTCGTTCAAACCAAAATATAATATGGTCTTTAGTTAATAACGGCTTCTCTATTTTTTCTTTAGCAATTCTGATTTCAATATCCTTTTTCTGATTTTCTAAATCCTCTAACCTTTGTCTGGTTGAAGCTGTGAAAATACCCTGTTGAATTGCATTGAGAATATTATCTATACCTTTTTCGGTTTCTGATAATTGCTTTTTAAGCAACGGCAAGGTTGTATTCTCTTGACTTTGGAATTCTAAAATTTTAATAGCAAGTCGGTTAATAAATTCATCATCCCAAAGTACTTTATCAATCTGATTTATAACTAAATCTTCAATCCAATCTTTCTTAACAGCCTTCTTATCGCAACCTCTTTTGCGTTTTGCATCAATACATTTGTAGTAGCGATAAGTCATCGAATTACGGCTTGTACCACTTTCACCAACCATAAAAGCCATACACTTTCCGCAATACAGCTTTGTGGTAAGTATATAATCTGCATCAGCTTTATATCTGGCAGGTGCTTTCTTGTTTTTCTTTATTTGAATTTGGATTCTGTCAAATAAATCCTTTGGCACGATAGCAGGAATACCATCTGGAATTGTGATTTCTCTGTATGTGTATTCACCTATATATCTTCTGTTTGTTAAAATCTTTGAAATGGAATTGATGTTGAATTTTGTACCACGAGTATTACGTAAACCCTTAACATTAAAATCATCGGCAATTTCACTCATAGTCATACCTTCTTCATACATCTTATATGCCGACAAAACAAATGGTGCTGTTTCAGGA
>JAXJXA010000144.1:0-13579 GCA_036307745.1 Acutalibacteraceae bacterium
CCATTATAATATTACCGGTGTACGAATAGAAGGAAATAAACTATTTGTCTCATCTAACATAGAATTGCACAAACAACGCTTTAAACTGCGTTTTATAGACAAAACCAGTGCTGATAAAAATTGCGAGTATATGTTTTCTGCTAGGGGTAATGAGTATGAGGTTCGCAAATTATCAAACACTAATAACGCAAATGTGATTTTTTCCATTAAATTAAAAAATCATATACAAGGATTATCTAATGAAGATTTTATTAACCGTTTGCGTTAATTTCATCACAAAATAATACATATTGTTTTATGGCATATCTAAAAGCACTCATATAATATTTACCAATTGGAAAATCAGCATTGGGGTATTTCTTCATTTCATCATTCAGCCCCATATTGAGAAATAGTGCCATCAACGATTCACATCTATCACTGCGATATTGTTCATCAATATCGCAGTTTTCTATTTCTCTTTCAATTTTTTTAATTCTTGAAACAATATCACTTTGGACTTTTCTATTTGTTTTGTTTCTAACCATCCAATTTCTAAATTCAACCTCATTCATATGTTAACCCTCTAAAGCTTTTCCCATTTCAATCCCGATATACTGAAGAACGTCTATAACAACCGAGTTACCAAACTGCTGATATGCTTGATTTGTTTTTTTGCTTATTATATAAGAATCTGGATATCCCATTAATCTAGCACATTCTCTAGGATGTAGTCTTCGTGGTCTTCCATTCACTAAATAACCACCTGTTTTAGCAAATACACCTCCACCATAGGCAGAAAATGTAATAGCTATCCCTTTTGTGCTGTAAATACGTTCTCCTTGACCACCTTTATTAACAATGCCTAAACGAATGGATTTGTTACTGTAAACATTATCTTCTATATCATTATAATAGGTATCTTCTCTATTTACATATAAATGCTCTGTCAACGCACTATCTTCTAATAAAAAGTCTTCTACGTGTTTAGTCAGTTTAATTGCCTTTGGAAACATAAAATTTTTAGCTATAATATCGTTTCTAAAACAGACCATATAAATTCTTTCTCGTTTCTGAGGTACTCCATAATCAACAGAATTTAACACCCTCTGATTAAATGTATAGCCTAATTGTTCCATTGTACTTTTTACTACTTCAAGAGTTTTACCTCCATCGTGAGTTGCAAAATTCTTTACATTTTCCATAAAAACAATTTTGGGATTCTTTTCTTTCACAATACGTGCAACATCAAAAAACAAAGTCCCCCTACTATCTTCAAAGCCTCGTTGCTTTCCACTAATAGAAAAAGCTTGGCACGGGAACCCTGCACATAATATATCGTGATCTGGTATCATTGTTTCATCCACTTTAGTAATATCACCTTCTGGAATGACACCAAAATTCTCATAATAAACCTGTTGTACAGGCTTATCCCACTCATTAGAATATACACACTCAGCCCCTAAAGATTCAAGTGCAATTCTAAATCCACCAAGCCCTGCAAATAAATCAATAAATTTCCAATTCCTAAAATATGGTTTATCAATATTAATCATGATAGCCCTCCAAACATTTCTTAAGCTCAATTATAGCGCTGTGCGCTATAATTGTAAAGTGAAATAAAATACTATACATCTCATTTTTACTCACGCTTTATTTATAGTTTTCCCTTACACCTCCAGATTGCTTATTTTGTAGCACTTTATTTCTAGAAACACTTTTATAACCTTGTACAAATTCATCCATTAAGTAGGCATATGATGATTAAACTTTTTCTTTTGAATTATTTTTTTGTATAAATCTTACCTTGCATATAATAATCCCTTGGATGTAAAATGATTAATACTTTTTATTATCTACATCCAAGGGATTATATTCGTTTAACTATAATTTTTTATTACAAAACAACACACAAATTATTCAAAGAATAAAAAACAATTTATCTTCTTTTTTCAATTTTCATCATTCTTGCATCCAATGATTTTAATGAATTTAATATTTCTGAAAGCATTTCATTAGTTTCAGAATCCTGCTGATTTGACATTTTCTTTTCTGGCTCAACCATAAACTTAACAAATTTATGTATCTCATGATGACATTTATGAATTTGACGATTAATTTCATAAAACTGATTTTTTGAAATTTCGTGGTTAGTATTTGCATACCGTGCAATTTGATTTATGTTATTCCCTATGCAATTTATATTATAAATTAATTCTGGTAATTCAGTACATATAATAATTCGTTTTCTATTTATACAACTAAGTATATATTTATTCATAGACATATTACACAGTGTAGCATTACTTTTTATTTTGTTCTTTTCTGCTGGAGTAAGTCTCAATAAATATGTTTCACTTTGTGTTTCATTTATCACCAAAAGACTCCTTTCTTATTTAATTTAGAGAATAAATTTTGTATTTAAAATTAAAGTGTGGATAGCCATTGCAAGCATAGATTTTGTATATCAAACTGATATCAAAATCACTAAATTAGGGACAGTCCCTAAAACCCTAAAAATCACATTCGTTCAGATAAAAAATCTCATAACAAACTCCTATTTTCTATAACGTCTCTTTTGGCATCAAGAGACGGATGACAGTACAAATCCATAGTTATCTGAATTGATGAATGACCTAAAATTTCACTTACCACTTTCGCTGGAGCACCAGCTTCAATTGCTCTGGTTGCAAATGTATGCCTTATTGTATGAAAATTCAAATGTCGAATACCTGACTTTTTTAAAATTCTATTGTACACAGAACGCAAATAAGAAGGTTCAACAAAGCCACCACACTTATTAGAAAATACATAGCCCATATCCTGATAAAGCTCTCCGTACAACTCCTTTTCTTTTTCTTGCTGTTTTTTAAGATTCAGCAATTCATCAAATATTGCATTAGGTATAGGAATTTCTCTATAAGAATTTTTTGTTTTCAATTCACCATTTACAATTTCAGTACGAGGAGAGTCAGGTTGTATATTTTCTTTCTTTTTCTGAACACGTTGCAGGGTTCTTTGCACCTTAAAACTTCTTTTTTCAAAATCAAAATCGCCCCACTTCAAACCACAAAGCTCACCAATACGTAATCCAGTATAAAAATCAAAAACGATTGCTAAACCCAAATCTTCAAAACATGACATTTTAATAATCACAAATTCCTCTGTCGGTGTAAAAACTTGAATTTCTTTATGTTATCGCTTAGGTAAAACAACACCCTCTATAATATTATAAGAAATTAATTTGTTAGTAACAGCTTGCTTCATAGCTTCGTGGAACATATTGTACATATTTTTTAAAGTTTTCGCACTTAATCCTTCCCCGTTCTTTAAATTGCCTTTTTTATATTTCTCATTAAAAAACAATTGTATTTTTTCTGTGGTTAATGTCTTTAATTTTATTCCTCCAATTTCTGGCGAAATATGATTGTCAATATACCCTACATAGCTTGAATATGTGCTTGGTCGTATAGTTACGCTGGCATAATCTTTTAACCACAAACGCAACCACTCGCTCAATGTAATATTATTGTCTGAGATGTATGTTCCGTTGTTTAAACTTAAAATAATTTCATTTAATTTTTGAGAAACTTCAGAACGAGTTTTCCCATAAATAGATTTTTGAATTTGTTTTCCCTCGGCACTATATCCTACAGTATATCTACCCTCCCATAAACCGTTTTTCTTTTTTCTTATACTTCCTTCGTTATGTCCTTTTCTCGAATTTGCCATTTCTTCTCCTTTGATGCAAAGTGAAACTAAACTCACTTTGCATCTTTTTTATTATTTAATCACCGTATGTAGTTGTTAACCATTCATAAACTACATTACTATTGACAGAGGAATCGTTTAAAATATTAGAAATTATACTGCCATTTGTATTTGTCATAGGGTTTAACAATTCAGAAAGACTGCTTATTTCTATAACTTCATCAGATGCATCATCATAAAGGATTCCATTTTTTAATGCACACATAAGAGTAATAAAAAATCCATTAACACCGATCTCTTTTATAATAAAGTCACTTATATTTTTAGCATAATCTAATTCTTCATCTAACATTTCAGATATATCATTTTTTTCAATATCCCCAAATTCAGATAAATCCATTGTAATATAAAGTCCATCAACATCTGAATGTATATCAAAAAGTTTGGCAAAACAATCACAATAAACCTTTATCATACCAAAAGCATTTTTATATACAGATATTTTTTCTTCAGCACTATCGTAGTTAGTCATTTTATTTACTTCTAAAACACTCCATATATATGCAAACCACATATCAGGGTTACCACCTAACAAAGGTAAGTCCAAATCTTTTTTCAACTGTGCGTAAGTTAACTTCATATTTAATCCTCCTTAACATTATCTAACTTTTTATAATACCAACAATGTCCTATTTTCACAGATTTAATATTGAGATATTTTTTCGCTTTTTTAAGTGTTGTAAAACCTATACCATTGCTTGCTGCCAAATCACGAACTCTATCCGATTTAACGTTTTCGTGTTCTAATAATTCTTTTAGCATATCGCAAGCATTTTGAAAATCTGTAGATGAGGCACTATGTAATATTTCACCCTCATGTATATCACAATATTCAAGCCAATTAATACCATTATCTAATATGTTAAAAGCCACAGCCATTCCGTGTGGAGCTAAATTATTCTTCATCTGATAAAGTATTTTGGTATCATTCTTTTGTGGGTGTTCTGTAATAAGTAACACCGACCTTGCAATCGCAACTAAATCAACTGAGCCTAATAAACGGTACATTAAATTTGATGACGATGTACTTTTATTCAAATGCGAAAGAATCAATATTGCACAGCCAGTATTATATGCTATGTCACCTATTTTTCTAAGAAGATTTCTCATTTCATTGACACTAGACAAATTTGAATTTCCAATAAAAGCCTGTAATGGGTCAAACACCATAAGTTTCGCCTTATGCTTAATAATAGCCTTTTCTATTTCTACATAATTATCAAAAGATATTTCAGTAACCATATCTACACTCGCTATACGTGAGTTATCTGCGTTAAACTTATTTAACATCGGAACTATCGTATCCTCTATGCCATCTTCGCCTGTTTGGTAAATAATATTTATAGGTTCTAACGGTTCTGTTCTCAATGGTAAAGGAGCACCTTTAGATAATAGTGCTGACAAAGCCAATGCAAAAGTTGTTTTGCCACATCCTGGATTACCACATAATATAGTAATTTTACCTGACGGTATATACGGATAATACAACCATTCTATGTTTTCAGGAATCACATCATTAAAGTTCAGTAATTCAATATCATTCATATCGCTATACCTTTCTAATAAAATCGTCCTTATTACGTTGTGTTTGATTATCTATCCAATCAAATAACGCCTCTCTTTTTACTAACCATCTTTTTGCAATTCTAAAAGATGGAAAATCTTCAGATCTAAATAATTCATAGCAAAAAGGCAAGGATATTCCTAATATTTCTGCTACTTCTCTTGTAGATAAAACCAACGGAATTTGCTCTTTTGAGATTGTATCATTATGTGCCAAGTTAACACCCCCTTAATTTACACTATAAATTATTTATAGTGTAAATTAAGTTTAGCACACCATCTAAATAAAAACAAGCATTTTATAATAAAAAATTTACTTTTAAGCATAAATAAAGTATAATAAATAAAAAAATAGAGGCTGTTGCAGTTATGTATATATATAAATTTTATGAATTAGATAAAAAAGAACATTTTGAAATATGGCAAGAAAATATATTAATAAAAAGCATTGAAGCTCCTTTCGGAAAAGCTTTATTTGATTATCTTGTATTGGACAAAATAAGTATAATAAATTCTTCTTCTGATGTTAAATTCAGCGTTCGTTTTAGCGTAATTAAATTTAACTCAATAACAAAATACCTTTCTCCATCTCTACTCATAGAAAAACTAGATTTATTTTTATTTTTTAACCATCAAATTGAACTATATCGAGAGAAAGATAATAGTATTCCCCCTGAAGAAAACACTTGGTTAAAGTATGATTTTAAGCATGATGATCTATATGGAACAGAAGAGCAACTCCACTCAGATATATTTTACGACGGTTTTAACGCAACATCTTCGTTTTTTAACAAATTATGTTCAGATAAAAATATCGAGTTATCTATCGACCCCCCAATACAGCGTACACTTGATTTAGGTTTAGAAAAGTACGAGGGTGAAATAGTTGAAGTTTTATATCCACATCACATGAACGACATTTTTTACTACTATATTATCCATACCGCAAGATTATTGAAAACAAGTAAGCTAGTTATAAAAAAATGCCAACGCTGTGATAGAATGTTTGCTGTTTTTAAATACAGTGATCGCACTATTTTTTGTGATTACGTAGACGAATGGGGTTATAGTTGCAAAGATCACAATGACCGTTATTTTTTAGGAAAAGATGCTACCTTTGAATACAAAAAAGCATATGATATCTACCAGCGATATTATTCTTACCAACATAACAGACTAAAACAAAAACTGATCACAAAAGAACAGGAAGCACTGTGGAGAAAGATGGCAAAAATTGTTTTAAAACAATGCAAAAACCAAGAATTAGATGTTCGTACTTTCAGCCAGTGGTTAGAAGCTAACAAAAACAAGTACGATTGGACCGATGACGATTTTAATGCCCAGTAAATAGCATAACAAGCATTATTTTCTACGAATTCTAAAATTAATTTTTTCGTAGTTCACCATCGATAAAAACAGATGTATTTTATGGTATTTTTAATATAATTGAAGTAAAAAACGTCCCTATCCTAAACATTACACATATCAATGTTTAGGATAGGGACGTTTACACAATTTAACAAAAACACAGTATAATAAAAGTAAACTTCACTATTTTCATATACAATATTTTAATGCCATCAGATGATTTCAAAAACACACCAAACACTTTTGTACAATCACTCTAAAATCTCTTGAAAATTTAGAGTATATTATGTTATAATATACACGAGTTTAGACTTAACTGTAGAATTTTCTGTATAATAATAGCATATAATCCTTCTAAAATTATTATTTATAAAAAATAAGTAAAGTTTCTAACCCAGCAAATTACACAATAACCTACCTAGTTTAGAAAAAACTCATTTGTAATTATCACATTGTTAGATAGAATCCATACTCTAACAAACACCAATCACACCACTACTATATAATACATCCAAACAGTAAAAACAAACAAGGTATCACTGCTAAATAAATTTTTATTTTATAATAAAAATTCAAACTATAAAGTACCGAGTACTATTCTCACCAGCAGCATAACAAAAAATATATGAGAAAACAATACTGTTAAATGTACATATACATAAAAATAGCTTATAAGGAGAAATATTAACTATGCCGTTGAGAACGATAGATTTATGTGCTGGTATAGGCGGAATAAGAAAAGGATTTGAAATGACTGGACATTTTGAGAATGTTTTGTCTGCCGAAATAGATAAGTACGCTTGCATAACTTATGAGCATCTATATAATGAAAATCCATATAATGATTTGACATCAAAAAACTTTAAAGATCATGTCGCAGAAATCGAGTACGAAGTGTTATTAGCTGGTTTTCCGTGTCAAACTTTTAGCAGAGCGGGGCTTGAAGAAGGTTTTAATGATGAAACTAAAGGTGTAATTTTTAATCATATAGCTGAGATAATAGAACGAACTCGACCAAATGGCATTTTCCTTGAAAATGTAGATAACCTAATCAGACACGATAAAGGTAACACTATGCGTACCATAATTAACAGATTAGAATTAGAATTAAATTACAAAATAATTGGTGTAACACATGATGAAAACGGACAGCTAACTTATGAGGGTCGAGATTTCATACGCAATTCAAAGCAGTTCGGTATCCCACAAAACAGACCAAGAACATATATAATGGCGTTTGATAGAACATATTATGGTGATGCCCTAATAGATTTATTACCTAATTCACTCCCTCAGCATAACAACTTACATATATACAAGGATTTAAATGACCTGCTTGAATTTCAAGCAGAACCAAAATATTACATGTCGTCAGGATACCTTGAAACATTAGAAAAACACAAAGAACGACAAAAAGCAAAAGGCAATGGTTTTGGTTATATAGTCGTCAATAGACCTGGCGTTGAACACCCCGTAGCAAACACCATACTTGCTACGGGTGGCTCTGGAAAAGAAAGAAATCTTGTTTTTGATCCACAAGAAGGTATTGCTAATATGGTGATTTCCACCAAAAGCACGCCACTTAATACAAAAAGTATCAGAGTAATGACACCTCGAGAATGGGGTAAATTACAAGGTTTTATAGGATATGCTTTTGTTGAAGGTGAGATTGATACTTTTAGTTTTCCAGAAGGTATATCTGATTGCCAAAAGTACAAACAATTCGGCAATTCCGTTACTATACCAGTAATTGAAACAATGGCAGAATTTATGTTCGAGTGTTTTGGAATTCTCGAAAATTTGTAAGATACAAATTAAATAATTTGCATCATTTTGATAATATTAGGGGGATCGATTATGTTAAGTGTTTATGACAATATGAAAAAATTCATTAACAAGTGCGATTTGTACTTTGAAGGTCATATTATATCCAAAGAATTACTAGTCAAAAACTACTTAGATTTTTTGGCAAGCAATTTTGAAAAGAAACACAATGTAGCAATATCTTTGCATACCGGTTCAATTTGCTTTGATATCATAACAATCTTAATCACTATGTTTAGCAATATTGTGTATGACCAGCTAACTATTGATGATTTTATCAATAATTTAACTCCAGGAACTATTCTGCTTAACGGAAAAGAACGATGCCAATTTAAAGGTTTTGCTGAGCCATACATTAAACCTGATGGCACTATAATAAAACGAATTGAAATAATTACCGAATCCATAAATAAGAAAAACAAATCCGAAGACTCAACTTTGCTACCTCAATCAAAATGGAACCAGTTAAAACCTTATCATGGAGTTTCTACCCGTTTAGATGGCAGAGGTATCCGAGCAGATTATAAAAAGAGAATTGATTTTCTTACAAATGTTTTAGAAATGAACCCTAAAGAAATTCCAGCTTTTATAGAAAAATCATCAGTTATTGTAATGAACCGGGAGCGTTCTGAAAGAATTATTGATAATTTGGAAATCTGCTACAACACAAAGAGAATTAAAATCACCGAGATAATGCCAGTTTCTTATTGTTCCGAAACTGAAGAATATCCATATGGTGGTAACCCTAGTAAAATTGAACCTGCCATTAAAATCACCAATAACATTTCTAATGCCAGAAGTATCGTTACAGGAACTTGGAAAGGTAACGATACTTGGGTTAATGATATTGTCGGTGTTTCAATTATAGGTTTTAGTGCAATTTCTCGTGCAAGAACAGAAGCATCGGAAATAATGAAAAGAAGAAAGCTTAAATATGTTTTTGTTTCATATAACATCTCTTCCGAGAACGGAGAAACTCTGATAGATGACGTGGAAGATGCTTCCGTATTTGCTTGCACAACCAAATACCTTCTCAACACATCGTTTCCAGTTGTTGAACAAAATCCATATACAGAAGAATTAGACCAACAGATTAAATCAGTTATTAACCACAAAACCATAGCCCTAACTGTTAAAACATTTGATTGTGATTGGACTACGTATAAAAATGTACAGACCGCCTTAGCTCGCTTACGCTATTCTGGGTACAAAGAAGCTGAAGAATTTGTTCCACTTGCATATTCCGTGATGAACCTTATGATAACCTCTGTATTTTCTTTTCAACTTATAGAACAGCTGGTAGAATCTAATCTTTTGGAAGTAGAATCTCCTTCTCAAAAAATTCTTCATCTTACTAAGATGCTTTCTTCTTTTAATGATGAGACAAAAAATACTGCAAAATTAATTTTAGATTTTTTAGAAAATGGATATAAGAAATTGTTTGCATTCTCTCCTAAAGAACAAGTGTTGTTTGATTTACTCTCAAAACACCGTAATAACAAGGTTGCTATAATCGTACCAAAAGCCTATTATGCCAATATTATGTACAAGCAAAACATCTTAGATTATTTTAATAATGCAACTCAACTACATATCTCCACTGCAAATAAATTTGACTATTCGCAACAATATGATGTTATTATAGCAATCGGTGCTTTTTGGGGCAAAAAATTCGATCCATTTCGATGTCGAGCCTCCTCGACAATATATGTTATTGTAAGTGCCGTAGAAGAGAATATCTTTAAATACAGAAAAAGAATTGCTACAGCAATCGAACAAAAATTAAACTACTGTGCTAAAATTCCATCTGAACACAGTAACTATATTTCAGATGAATACTCTAACGGAGCTACAGAGGATGAAGTTTCTGAGGTTATTAATTCAGCTTCCGAGGTAGCTGAATATATAAATAGGATATTTGAAACAAGAACTCTAGAATTACTAAATACTGGCACTAACTCACAGTACAACACTACAGAAATATCACATATAGCTACTTGTGTAGATGGAGAAGCTATATTTTTTACCAAAAAATATAGAGCTTATGTGTTTGATAGAGCTAAAGAAAACGTTATCGAAGTTCCCGTAGATAAATTATCACCTAATGATATGTTAATCTTCAAATCTAATAATAACGAAACTAAGGATATTGTCACCACACTACTAGATAAATATATTGATGAATATAAAACTGCCAACGAAGATATTCAGATGGCATATCTAAAAGCACGTTATTGGAAAGAAGTTTTAAGAACATATCGTAAGAATAATAATTTATCTTTTAAAGCCTTATCTAAAACACTTGAAATGCATGGTTCAAAAAAACATGAGGCTACTATACAAAGCTGGCTTGCAGAAGATTCATATATAGTAGGACCACAAGATATTGAAACATATATTGCTATTGCTAAAACAACTCAGGATACCGATATGATGGCGAATCCTAAATCTTTTCGGGATGCTTGTGAAAAAATAAGAAGTATACGAGTAGGAATATTGAAGCTTATTGCAAAAACAATCATTAGCAAATATAGTGGTAAATTATCTGCTAAAGACGATCTCACAAAAGTCGTTTTAGACAACATTGATGACATATCTATATTAGTTCAAATTGAAACCATCACACCTGTAAAAGAAAAGAAAATCCCTATAAATAAAACCAATCGACCAATAACTATATAAGGAGTAGAATATGGGTAATGAATATATAACTGTTCGAAAAGACTATGTTGAACATATAAAAAAAGAACTACTTGGACCTGGTTCAGAGGTATCTATTCCAGATATGGAACACGAATTGATTTCTAGTTCTCCCAATGTAAGGTACTCTATAGGTATTTTGTTCCCTCAAAATCAGCGTATAATCCAAGACAATGACGATTCAACCGATGAAGAAACTATAACAGAAAACGAAGAGGTTGCTTCTGAAAAAGACACAAATCAATCTACTGAAAAATCCTATAACATTACAACATCTGATTTCGCCCCAGAAGAGGAGTCGCTTGATGAGCAAATCGGACTTGCTATGCAAAATTTACCATCATCTATGGGATATTCTTTTTTAGCAAAAGGTAACTGCGACACACTCACTTTTCTGCTTTCATTTGCAACATATAGAAAAAGTAAAATGCAGGATTGTGCTTTTCCTATTCCCGTAAAACTACCTGAAACATATGTTGTGCCTCCTGAGGTAAATTACTGCATTAAATACGATGTCGAACACAATTGTCTTAGACTCACATATAAAATCACAAAAAAAGATATTAGACGACTAAAAGAGATTGATACAATACCTGAAAATGAACGTGACTGGATTATTAATGGTTTGTATCGTTTGTATGATCAATTTAACTCCGGATATGTCCGTCAGCCTCATACTTCAGAAATCACTCTTGATTTTAGTGGTAAGAATTATTGTGAAATAGATGTTGAAATAGATGATACACCTATAAAGTTAACAGCATTACGTAGAATTATAAAAGATGACGTTTATTCCGTTACTGTTATGCT
Source organism: Acutalibacteraceae bacterium (assembly GCA_036307745.1). Lineage (GTDB taxonomy): Bacteria > Bacillota > Clostridia > Oscillospirales > Acutalibacteraceae > CAG-964. Next base: position 12,016 of record JAXJXA010000144.1, read on the forward strand.
TGTTAATCCACAAAAAAGTGACACTAATATCACCAACCCAAAAGAATGCTATTTTCAATCAAAGTTACGCATATCAAGCAAGGATAATCGTTTTCTCTTTTCTGATACATCAACATATTCTCAGTATGAGAATCCTGAGCCTGAAGAGCTATCAAATTCTTTACTTTATCGTAACAAAAAAGTATACGGTTATGGTTTAGGTACATCTACAACTTGGAATATCTCTGACGATGGTACTGGTTGGCTCGAAAACGAATTTTTTCCTCAGGCTGAAATCCCTTCAATGGATTTTGATTTAAACAAGAAAAAAAGCAAGGTACCTACGTATGCACTGTCTATGAAACAATTATCCGACTTAGGAGGATATAAAAAAGATGATATTTTATCAGGACTTTATACTTTTGTTTCTGAGTATAAAGATTGGATCGATGAACTTTCTCAGCAAACCTTTACTAATAAAAAAATGCAAAAAACAGCATCTTTGCATATAAAAAATTGTCGTATTTCCTGCGAAAGAATGGTTAACGGTATTTCTATTTTGGAATCCAACGATTTGGCATGGGACTCTTTTCTACTTGCAAATCGAGCTATGTATATGCAACGAATTCATATATTGATACAATCTGCACTATCTGACAAAGATAGATATGATGGTGATGAGGAGCTAGATGAAATTCTTGATAATTTGGATTATTATGACACAGAAAGAATAATGCTTAAATTACTTCCAGAATTCAAAGATCCATCTTGGAGACCATTCCAGCTTGCGTTTTTACTTATGAGTATAAAATCCATAGTATTCGACAATCCAGAAGATGATAATCACGAAAGAGATATTGTTGACTTGATTTGGTTTCCTACGGGTGGTGGTAAAACCGAAGCCTATCTTGGATTAACAGCGTTTACCATTTTTCATAGAAGGCTATCACACAAGGAAACTTCAGGTGGTACTACTGTTATCATGAGGTATACACTCCGTCTTCTTGCAGCACAACAATTCACTCGTGCCTCAACACTGATTTGTGCCTGTGAATACATACGTAACGATTCTGCAAAAGGCAGAAGAGCAACATATCCTGCCTATAGCCTTGGGAGTGAAAAAATCACCATTGGCTTATGGATTGGTGGCAACCACACTCCTAACCGTAATCGAGGGGATAAATCTTCTGCCAAAGAGTGTTTGAAAGAACTTGAATATGCAAACATTAGAAATTTAAAATACAAAAAAGATCAGTACAATAAGTTCCAAGTACTAAAGTGCCCTTGGTGTGGAACAAAACTTACAAAAGAAATAGTCAATAATCGCATTGTTGGTGATTGGGGTTATCAAATGGACTCACATAATCATTTCTATTTAAAGTGTTCAAACCAATCTTGCTATTTTAATGATCAAAAATTGCCAATTCAGATTGTTGATGAGGAATTATATTCCTCACCTCCAACATTACTGTTCGGAACTGTTGATAAATTTGCTATGTTGACTTGGAAAAAAGAAGTTGGCTCTTTCTTTTCTGTAGGCTCTGCCAATCGTGTACCTGAACTCATTATTCAGGATGAGTTACAC
>JAXJXA010000145.1:0-2476 GCA_036307745.1 Acutalibacteraceae bacterium
CAGGGTGATAGAATTATAGAAGGAAATGCTCTGAATAAATATTCTGACATTGAAGCTAAAATTGTGGGTCTTGAAACAAAGTTTGTAGATGATTTTGCTGACTATGTAAATTTTGACGTAAATAAGCTACTGCTTGCAGGCGATCCTGCGGAGATTTTACGTCTTGAAAAGACATTAAGTGAAAAATATAAGGGTGTTATAGGTGTTTTTAGATCTGAAGAATTTTTCTTGGAGCTTGTTCCCCTTGGAATTGATAAGGCGAAATCCATTGATGTTTTGTTGAATAAGTTGAGACTTGATCGTAGCCAGTGTATAGCTTGCGGTGATGGCTATAATGATATAACAATGATTCAATATGCAGGACTTGGTGTTGCTATGGAGAATGCTGCAGAAGAGGTGAAAGAAGCGGCTAATATAATTACCGATACTAATGATAATGATGGTGTTGCAAAAATTGTAACAGAATATATGCTTTGATAATTACTATCAAAAATATAAAAATACAGAAGCCTTCCGAATCGGAGAGAAATCACCTGATTCGGAAGGCTTCTGTACTGGTTTAATTATACTAGGGCTTGTTTGGAAATAGAAAAAGTGCTGGATTTTCGTTCCAAAACGAGTGGTTTCAAGGCAAAAACCGCAGAAATACTGACGTATTTCGAGGATTTTCAACGCATAAAGCACCAATATCGAACAAAATAGACAGTACCTTTGATTTTTCAAACAAGCCACAGCATATACCTCAAATTTTGTTGTAAATATTGTATTCTATGTGTTATAATAAATTTCAGGAAAATTTAAAAGAGAGGAAGAATAGTATGAACAATTATAAGATTAATACAAAGTGTGTTCAGGCTGGATATACTCCCGGTAACGGAGAGCCTCGTCAGATACCGATTATTCAATCTACAACATTCAAATATTCAACAAGTGAAGATATGGGAAAGTTGTTTGATTTAGAGGCATCAGGATATTTTTATTCAAGACTTCAAAACCCTACTAATGATTACGTTGCTGCAAAAATTGCAGAGCTTGAGGGCGGAAAAGCTGCAATGCTTACATCATCCGGACAAGCTGCAAACTTTTTTGCATTGTTTAATATCTGCGAATGTGGTAGTCATATAGTTGCATCATCTTCTATTTATGGTGGTACATTTAATTTGATTTCTGTAACAATGGCTAAAATGGGTATAGAAGTAACCTTTGTATCACCAGACTGCACAGAAGACGAACTTGACACAGCATTTAAAGAAAATACGAGAGCTGTATTTGGCGAAACCATCGCTAACCCTGCATTAACTGTACTTGATATTGAAAAGTTTGCAAAGTCTGCACATAAGCACGGTGTACCTTTAATTGTTGATAATACATTTCCTACACCTGTAAACTGTCGTCCTATTGAATGGGGTGCAGATATTGTCACACACTCCACAACCAAATATATGGATGGACACGGTGCGGCTGTTGGCGGTGTAATTGTTGATAGTGGCAACTTTGACTGGATGGCATATGCTGATAAATTCCCAGGACTTTGCACACCTGATGAATCGTATCACGGTATTACATATGCTGAAAAGTTTGGTAAAGAGGGTGCATTTATAACAAAATGTACATCACAGCTTATGCGTGATCTTGGATGTGTTCAATCTCCTCAGAGTGCATATTTGTTAAATCTTGGTTTGGAGTCGTTGCACGTAAGAATGCCTCGCCATGTAGAAAACGGACAGGCTGTGGCTGAATTTTTACAAAAACAACCTCAGGTAGCCTTTGTTAATTATTCAGGATTGCCTGATAACAAATATTATCAGCTTGCACAAAAATATTTGCCAAATGGTGGTTGCGGTGTAGTTTCATTTGAATTGAAGGGGGGACGTACTGCGGCAGAAAAATTTATGAAGAACCTTAAGCTGGCTGCAATAGAAACACACGTTGCAGACGCAAGAACTTGTTGTCTTAACCCTGCAACATCTACACACAGACAAATGACAGAAGAACAGTTGGAAGTGGCAGGAATTCCGGCAGGACTAATTCGTATATCTTGCGGTCTTGAAGATAAGGAAGACCTTATTGCCGATCTGACTCAGGCACTAAAAGCCATATAACTTAATGATAAAAATACAGGGTGCATAAGATATCTATAGTTTTTAGTTAGCAATTAAAATATTTCTGTGTATTGCAACATAAAACATTCGTGATTGTATAACAAAGTTTCTTAAAGCACCCTGTAACATAAATATAATTAATTTTAACATTATGTATTGACAATTCTATCAAATATATGGTATAATCATTATTGCAATGCTGGTGTGGCGGAATAGGCAGACGCAAGGGACTTAAAATCCCTCGGTGGCAACATCGTACCGGTTCAAGTCCGGTCACCAGCACCAAATAACAGGCAGTAGCATATTAAATGCTCTGCCTGTTATTTTTTGTATAAAAAGCTATTAATACTAGGTCTTGTTTGAAAAATAGAAAA
>JAXJXA010000146.1:0-4254 GCA_036307745.1 Acutalibacteraceae bacterium
AGAAATAGACAGTTGTTTTGAGTTTTCAGATATGACCTGATATTAAATAAAATTATTTTGTAATTAAAAAGAGGTTTATGAATTCAATAAGTATGAATAAGTATGATATACACACTCATATACTACCGGGGATAGATGACGGTTCTCCTGATGTTGACATATCTATTATACTGCTTGAAGAACTTGAAAAACAAGGGGTAAGTCATATTGCACTTACCCCTCATTTCTATACACAATTTTTTAATATGTCAACGGGTTGTTCCGAAAACGGTTCAACTGTAAAAGAATATCTTGATACAAGAGATATGTGTTTGAATTCCTTAAAAGCTGAATATACAGGAAAAATAAGGTTAATACTAGGTTGTGAGCTTCATATGTCGGAAAATATTCTTAAAGCTAAAGATTTAACACCGTTTTGTTATGAAAATACAAATTACTTGCTTGTCGAAATGCCTTATAACAGTACTTTTCCCAATAATCAGATTGAATGGCTAAGGGTGCTTATTGAGCATTTTAATATAGTTCCTATTATTGCACATATAGAGAGATATCCTGTATTAATAAAAAACAAGGCTTTACTTGAAAAACTTATAAAGATGGGATGTATGGTTCAGATTAATACTCAAAGTTTGTATACAATCTTTTTAGGTAGGAAAATTATAAAATTGATAAACAACGGTTATGTGCATTTTGTTGGAAGTGATACACACTCAACAATGCGTGGCTGTGATTTTGCACAGGGTTATGCCATAATTGAAAAGCATTGTATAGAGGATAAAATAAAGTTATTTTCATTAAACAGTAAAAAACTCTTTGGAGAATACTAGAGGCTGTTTGAAAAATCAAAAGTACTGTCTATTTTTCAAACAAGCCCTAACAAAAGTTTAAAATAAAAGGAGAATCCAAATGTTAAAAAAACTCACTGCACTGGGGCTTGCAATTTTTATGCTATTGTCAGCTACAGCTTGCAGAAACAGTGAAGAAAATTCATCAGCAACCGAACAACCAACCAAAATTACTGAAAAGTCAACCGAAGCACCTACAAATTATGAGCCTGTTAGAACTAATAAAACTGTTAATGAACAGGGATTGGCTGATAATATCTCAGATGGTGCTATTCTTCATACTTGGTGTTGGTCGTTTAATACAATTAAAAAAAATATGAAGGAGATTGCTGAGGCAGGCTTTTCAACTATACAGACTTCTCCGATAAGTCAGTGTAAGATTGGCGAGGATGGTGGAATGCAGTTGCAGGATAAAGGTGACAGTATTAACAAAGGCAAATGGTATTATCACTATCAACCTACTGATTATGTTATAGGTAATTATCAGCTTGGAACAAAAGAAGAATTTACTGAAATGTGTAAGGAAGCACACAAATATGGTATAAAAGTTATCGTAGATGCTGTCGTTAACCACACTACAGGTGATAAGTCCGTAATAAGTGAAAATATAACTAATATAGATAATCCCTTCCATAATTTTGGTGATATTGTTGATTATAACGACAGAAAAGAAGTTACCCAGGGCAATCTGTTGGGACTTACTGACCTTAACACTCAAAATGAGGATATTCAGCAGTATGTTCTTAAATATCTGAAGGAATGTGTAGAAGCAGGTGCAGACGGTTTTAGATATGATGCTGCGAAGCATATAGAAATAAGCTCTGACAGTTCTTCTTTTGCCAGTGATTTTTGGGGAGTTGTTATGAATAACGGCTCAAAGTTCCAGTACGGTGAGATTTTGCAGGGAGGTTCTGATAAAATAACTTCTTACAGTAAGATTATGAATGTAACAGCATCTGAATATGGTGAAATTCTTAGAACAGCTGTAATTAATGAAGATGTTTCAGAGGGGTCATTGCGTGATTTTGCTGCAAACGGAATTGATGAGGATAGTTTGGTGACTTGGGTTGAATCTCACGACAATTATTGTAATGATGGTAACTGGAGTGCGATGGATGAAACACAGATTAAACAGGCTTGGGCGATTATTTGTGCAAGATCAGGTGGTACACCTCTGTTTTTTGACCGTCCTGCTGGAGCTTCAACTGAAGACCAGTGGGGAAAAAATAAAATAGGTGCAGAAGGTAGTGATTTTTATAAGGATAAGGAAGTTACTGCTGTTAACAAATTTAGAATCGCAATGATTGGGGAGGAAGAAAAGCTCTCCAATCCTCAGGATAATATAGGACTAATTATGATTGAACGTGGAAGCAAAGGTGCAGTTATTGTAAATGTTACCAACAGTGAAGAAAAACTTAAAGATGTTGAAACAGACCTTGCTGACGGTACTTACAAGGATAAAGTCAACGGAGGTGAATTCAAAGTCAAAAACGGAAAGTTAAACGGAACAATAAAAAAAGATGCAGTTGTAGTTATATACAAAGATTGATAAATGGCCAGTTGTGTAATGTGAAAAATAGTTATTTAGTAATAATTGCACAAAAAAGGCGGTTGAATTACGTTATAAATGTAGAAGTTTTATAATGAATGGTTGACTTTTATTTACTTGTATGCTATTATAACACCAGACAAAAGAGATGTACTGTTGTACTATCAGTTTATTTGCTTATGTTGTATATAATTGATTATAACTTTTTTCATAATACTCCTTAAATCAGGCGGCTTAGGTCGCCTGATTTTGTTATAGTGTGCGTAGTTTGACTATTAATGCTGAATATGATATAATTCTATATTATAAACTGAATGTATGTGAGAAAAAATAAGTTTACTCCTTGTTTTCAGTAATTATTGTGCGGGAGCTTACTATGGAAGAGAAAAAAAGTTTTTGGATATTTGACTTTTTTAAGGTGATAATTTATTCTGTTTCAGTTATTATTATTATTTTGACATTTTTTTGTAGATTTGCAATAGTTGACGGACCATCTATGAATAATACTCTTAAAGATCAGGATGTAGTTCTTATAACCAATTATCATACTTTTTTCGGGTATATTCCGGCTCTCAATTTGAAGCAAGGTGATGTGGTTGCAGTTGCTCCATCACAAGATACTGATAATAAATTCTCAGTAGACAATGCATTTATAAAACGAGTAATCGCTGTTGAAGGACAAACGATAGGTTTCGATGCGGACAAAGGCGAGGTTTATATTGATGGTAGGGTTATTGATGAACCCTATATATCATCTAAAACGCTTGCAGGTGTAGAATGGGATATACCTGATGTTATACCTGAAGATAAAGTGTTTGTAATGGGAGATAACAGAGCTGTATCTGTAGATAGCCGAAGTGTACGTATACAGCTTGTTGATAAAAAAGATATAATAGGAAAGGCTCAGTTTGTTGTCTATCCCTTTGATAGAATTTCTTATATTTATGGAGGTGCGTTATGAGTCAGGTGCAAAATATACAGTGGTTTCCAGGTCATATGACAAAAACTAAAAGAAGAATACAGGCTAGTTTAAAGCTGGTAGACGCAGTTGCAGAAATTATAGACGCACGAATTCCAGTAAGCAGTCGCAATCCTGATCTTGATAAATTAATTCAGAACAAACCAAGAGTTATTCTGATGAATAAATGTGATATGGCAGACAAGATGCAGACAAACCGTTGGATAGAGCATTATAAAAAGCAGGGAATAATTGCTATTCCTGTGGATTGTAAATCCGGAAAAGGTCTTAATAACTTTGTGCCTACAGTAAGAAATGTACTTTCTGATAAAATTGAACAATGGGAAGCTAAGGGTATGAAGAATCGCAGTATTCATATTATGATTGTAGGTATACCAAATGTAGGAAAATCGTCTTTTATAAATAAAATTGCAAAAAGAGGTAGTGCAAAAGTAGAGGACAGACCTGGTGTTACACGAGGAAATCAGTGGTTTTCAATAGGTCAGGGATTAGAACTTTTAGATACTCCGGGAGTATTATGGCCTAAATTTGATGATCCGGAAGTAGGTGAAAAGCTTGCTTTTACCGGTGCTGTCAAAGACCATGTTATGGATACAGAGCTTCTTGCTTTCAGGCTTTTGGAAGTTATGTGCAAGTATCCTACACCACAGTTTATTGAACGCTTTAAGTTGCAGGATGTTGATTTGGATTCTATAGAAGCGTATGAATTGCTTGAGATTATTGGTAAAAAGCGTGGTATGCTTATGTCTGGCGGACGAGTAAATACAGAGCGAGCTTCAGTAGCTGTGCTTGATGAATATAGAAGTGCAAAATTAGGTAATATTACTCTTGAATGTGTATAATAATACTAAACACCGTTTAAAATCGGAAAAAGATTTTCG
>JAXJXA010000147.1:0-7172 GCA_036307745.1 Acutalibacteraceae bacterium
AAAAGTCAATACTTTTTTAAAATTTTTTTATATTTTTATAGATGCTACTTAAATCCTCAGCATTAAGCCATTTTAGCTCTTTCGTTCAACTATAAATTCTTCAATTTCTTTTTCAGTAAAAGTATATTTTTTGTTGCAGTAATGGCATACAGCCTCTACCAGACCATTAGAATTTACCATATCCCTGAGCTGGTCATCAGACAATGCGGCAAAGCTTTGTTCTACTCTCTGTCTGCTACAAGTGCAGTAATAATGTACAGGCATCTCGTCCAGAACCTCTACTTCAAAGCCTTCAAGAGCAATTTTACACATTTCAACAGGCTCAATACCCTTAGCCAACATCGTTGTAACAGGCTCCAACTTTCTTATATTACTTTCCAGCTTATCAGCAGTTACCATTGTAGCACCCGGCAAAAGTTGAATAAGCATACCACCTGCCAACATAACTTCACCATCATTTTTATCCAAAAGAACTCCCAAAGCACACACTGTGGGAATTTGTTCGCTATTTGCATAATATGAAGTAATATCTTCAGCAATTTCTCCACTAACAAGCTCAACAACACCATTATATGGTTCGCCTGTTCCGTAGTCACGCACAACGTAAAGATAACCATCTTTACCCACTGCTTTACCTACATTTAATTTTCCGTTCTCATAATGTTCTGTTTTACATCCCGGATTTTCAACAAATCCACGCACATTACCCTGACTTGTTGCAGAAGCAACAACAACACCCATAGGGCCGTTACCCTTTACTTTAAGAGTAAGTGCTGCACGCTGTTGCTTAAGCTTTGCTCCCATAAGTGATGCACCTGTAAGAAGTCTGCCTAAAGCTGCAGTAGCAACAGGTGAAGTTTTATGGGTTTGCTGTGCTGTAGCTACAATATTTGTACTTACTATGGCACTCGCCATAATACTTCCATCACTCGTTATACATCTTATAATTTTATCCATATTCCAGCCTTTCCTTATAACAATCGATTATCATTAAACCTATAAAACAATCGATAATTAATAATATGATTCAATCATTAAATCTATTACAATTAATTATTATAATTTTTCTGCTATATAAACATTTCTTTGAGAACTATCTGGGGGAGTTTCAAATGACATTTCACCAAACACATTCAACAGCTTAAAACCTGCATTATCAAGCATTGAGCATATTTCTTTGTGAGTGTAGGCACGTTCCTTAAAATTCTCGCTGTATCGTCTGTACATACCATCCATATTTTCAAAAAAGTCCAGTGATATATTTACAGTCTTATTATCTTTACTAAGAGTATTCTGCCAGACACAGTAAACATTTTTTGTATCATATACAAAAGTGTTATTAGCAAGAATCTCTCTGTGTTTATAAACTGTATTGACATCAAAAATAAACAAACCCTTTGGATTCATAAAAAAAGAAACCTTTGAAAAAGCCTTCTGTACATCTTCAATATTTGTCACGTGATTAATGCTATCAAGAGTACATATACAGGTATCTATAGTACCGTAAAGGTCTAAATTCTGCATTTTCTGGCATAAAAACAGCATACCGCTTATATCATTGTCTATTGCCTTTTCCTGAGCTACAGACAACATTTCAGGAGATGAATCAATACCGTAAATATCAACACCCATCTTCTTTAAAAGTACTGTAAGACTTCCTGTACCGCAAGCAAGATCAAGTGTAATTCCCATATCGTGATTATATTTTTCAGCCAACGCAAGAATGTATTCTGCACTTGCCTTGTAGTTTACATTATTTGTCAGACCATCATAAAAATCTGCAAAATACGAGTAGCTAAGCATTTTTACTTATCCTCGCTATTACTATCAGACTCTTTTTTCTCAGAAAGTTTTTCGTCAATTCTATTAAACACCAGCTTATAACCATCACAACCATAGATGAGTGAACGATTAACACGGCTGATTGTAGCTGTGCTGGCACCTGTTTCTTCCACAATAGCGCTGTAAACTTTTTTCTGTGTTAACATTCTTGCTACTACCAAACGTTGAGACATTGCCTTTAATTCAGGAACAGTACAAAGGTCCTCAAAAAAGTTATAACATTCCTCCGGAGTTTTCAGTTGTAATATAGCTTCAAATAATAAATCTGTATTTTTATCTTTAATTTTAGAATTCATTATTTTTTCTCCTTATAAAATAAACTGCGGAGATACTTCCCCACAGTTTAAATTTTATCACAATATTTTAAATTAGTAAAGTGCTTTATCGCAACACAGTATTAAATTATGAAAATAAACAAATACACAATTTTGCACACAATACAAAATCAGAGTTTGTCTGATTTTAGGGAGTATCTGAAAACAGAAAAATGACTGAATATTTTGCTAAGACGAGGTGAGTTCAAGCGAAAACAACGAAGAAATTGTCCGTATTAGGTAGAAATAGACAGTTGTTTTGAGTTTTCAGATATGACCTAGGGTTCGTTTAAAAAATTAAAAATGCTATCTATCTTCAAAAAACTATAATCTTTATTTCAACAATAGATTTATGTATATCATTAATAGTTTTTAAAAATAAAGAATATAGATACTGCACCCAAAGCTAATAATATTACTCCTAAACACAATACTTTACGTCCCAAAACCGCTAATGGCCCCTGCTTTGATATCCACGATTGTTCAGGAACATCAGGATTATAATAAACATCAACTTTTTTATGTTGACTTATATCCTGCTCAAGCTCATTTATATCACGGCGAACCACACCTGCTCTTCTGTATTCTACGCCATTTACATAATACATAAAAATCGGATAACACTTATTTGTTTTACCCTTTTCTAATAAGACATCAATACCTGCATTATTAGTGCTACTGTTATATTTGTTTGCATCAAAACACCTTCCAACAATTACCCCTTGAATACAAGATGCTTTACTTTGAGAATTCTTGTCTAAAAGAAGCAAAAAACCACCAAAAGGAAGCAAACCAAAACCTATTGTGAAAATCAATTCAAGAACTGTAGATAAAACAGACAAAAATATACTCATACCATTTTCTCCTTTTCTATACACTATTTATTTTTACAAATTAATTATATATCAAATCTTCCCATAATTATTTATAATATCACCTTATAGTACCTCCTCCAACAACATATTCACCATCATAAAATACCACAGCCTGTCCTTTTGTAATAGCACGTTGTTTTTCGTGAAATTCTACCATTACACTATCTTCATCTATAAGATGTATTGTCGCAGGTGATTCCTTCTGGCTATATCTTGCCTTTGCTGTAACACACATACCATCAGTTGGTTTTTCTACAGCTATCCAGTTAAGGTCTGTTGCTGTCAGAGTATTTGTAAATAAATCTTCATTTTCTCCCAGTTTTACAATGTTATTATATGGATTTTTATCAAGTACAAAAATAGGATGTGCATAACTTATACCCAAGCCCTTTCGTTGTCCGATTGTATAATGAATAATTCCCTTATGCTTTCCCAGTATAGTACCATCTTTATATACAAAATCTCCCTGAGCAGATTTTATACCCATTTTTTTCTCGAGAAATCCGGCATAATCGCCATCTTTGATAAAGCATATATCCTGACTGTCAGGCTTTCTGGCATTTATCAAATCATATTCCTCAGCCAAAGCCCTTGACTGCTCCTTTGTCATACCACCAAGAGGAAACAAAGTATGTCTGAGCATTTCCTGTGTAAGAACATAAAGCACATAAGTCTGATCCTTTGTATTGTCAACCGCTTTTTTTATAAGTACTCTGCCATTTGTGTCAATCTCTCGCTGAACATAATGCCCTGTTGCAATATAGTCATACTCAAGCAATTTCGCACGTTCTATCATTTTCGAAAACTTTATATATTTGTTGCAGTCTATACAGGGATTTGGTGTTTCTCCCATTTCGTAACTTCTGGCAAATTTATTTATAACCTTTTCTTTGAATTGGTCGCCAAAATTAAACACATAATGCCTTATGCCCAGTTTGTAACAAACTGTTCTTGCATCCTCTACATCATCAAGAGAACAGCAGGTGCGTTGTCTGTCGTTAATGCCAATATCATCATTATTAAAAAGCCTGAGCGTCGCACCGTCAACTTCGTATCCCTGTTTCTTCAGCAATAAAGCCGCCACTGAGCTATCAACACCACCGCTCATTCCAACCAATACTCTATCAGCCATATTTTCACCTCGTTTTCTTAATTACCACACACTTATTCTTTCACTTTCAGGCAAATACATACCGTCGCCCTCTGTAATATTGAACGTGGTATAAAATTCATCTATTTGTTGTAAAGATACATTTACCCTGTATTTTGACGGAGAATGTGTATCGTATTTTATTAAATTTTCCAGTGTTCCATCTGAATATTTCTCTCGCCACAGCTGTGCATAATCTGTAAAGAATTTTTCGTAATCGGGGTTATCCATATTTTTCAAAATCTCTACACAGCACTGCACACCTGTTAAATCTGCTATATCTTCATCTCTTGTCTGAGCCGCATTAAGCTCCAGTCCGTCTTTTTTACCCTGCTCAACCATAAAATTTTTAAGCTGAGTCGCTTTTTCAATATAAGCCTTGCGGTCGTCGATACTCCACCAGCTTTTATAGTTGCCATTTTCGTCATATTCACTGCCTGTAATGTCAAGGGAATGTGAAATTTCGTGTGCAACTATTGTGCCTATGCCACCTAAATTTTCCTCAAACGATTTATCTCTGCTATAAATAGGCGGCTGCAGTACACCTGCATTTATAATTATTGAGTTACTTCCAACATTATAGTAGGCATTAATCTCCATAGTGTCAAAAATAATTTTATCATTTGTATAATTGGTCTGTAAAATTATGTTTTGCTCATTACGCTTTTCAATCAGGCAGTTTTCACGATTTTCTGTATAGGAATTATCAGCACTGACATCTGCGTTTTCGTAGCTTATAACAGTTTTGGGACGTGCGATAACAACATTCAGATTTTCTATTTTACGAATAGCCTTGTTCTTGGCATCATATGACAAATAGTATATACTATTAATCTTGTTCTTATAAACATCAACTATTTTTTCAACAATTTCATTTAAATTGTTAATATCCTCGTCCTTAATGTTTTCTTTTAGATAAATATCTGTCAACATATCCTCCATATAATAGTCAGCAACATTATAAAAATTAAGTCCTGCACTTACTTCAGAGTCAGCTGTATTTCCGGTAATTGTACACACAACTGTCGCTATAAAATATGCTTGTAAATTTTCAACATTTTCTTCTGTAAGCAGTTCATTATTTAGCAAATCCATATAAGAATCTGAGCAAATAACATCCTGATAGTCACTGTTATAGCCTAAATTATTTAACAAATTAGGAAAATCTATTGCAAAAATAAAGTCACTGCCGGAATTATGCAAGGTAGTTTCCTTTTTGGATATGTTTTCTGCAAAACACTTTGCTATTTTACTTTCGATATTAACAGCCTTTTGGGAAATATCCGTTGCTTCTTCATCACTGTAACCGGCATTTATTAAAAAATCTTTAATCTGTTTTTCATATACTTTTCTATCTTCTTCATTTAATATGTACGGATTATCAGATAATTTCTGCCCTGTAATTGATTTTGGTGTTAATAAAAGAGCATAACTATCTTTTGTATTAGTTAATTCAAGGTTAAACAAACCGTTATATAATGACATTCTTTTATCATTATACAACTTTTCAAGATCTTTAATAGATTGTACCTTACTTATCTTTTCTGCATATTCACGGGCCTTTGTCTTTAATTCGTCAATTAATCCCTCTTGATATTGATTATATAAAACTAAAAGCTTTTTCTCGCCTTCAGATAAGTTGGATTTTAGGGACAGCTCGTTTATATATTTTTCATAAAATTTTAAGATATTCATCTGGCACTCATTGAAACAGCTTACAGAAACTTCATTTGCAGGTAATTCACTTGATTCAATCCATTTTTCATTAACAGCCATATAAAAATCATTCTTCTTTGAAATTTCTGTACCATCACCTATACTCTGTGATGACATTATAGAGCTGCTATTAGAGTTATCTGTATTAGTATCATTGCATCCGCCTAAAGCTGTACCAACAATAATAAAAGACAGTATCACTGCCGTTACCCTGCTAAACATATTTTTTCTCATTTTATCTCCTTATTAAAGTATATGGGAATACAATAAGTATTCCCATATAGATAAAAATAAACTATTAGTCTTTCATTGTTGTAACCAGAACAGCTTTCTGTGCGTGCAATCTGTTTTCTGCCTCATCGAAAATCTCATTTGCGTGTGCTTCTAAAACCTCAGCAGAAATTTCTTCTCCACGATGTGCAGGCAAGCAGTGAAGAACCATACAATCTTTGTTAGTAACACTCATAAGATCTGAATCCACACAGAAGCCTTCAAAAGCCTTGGCACGTAGCTTAGCCTCCTGCTCCTGTCCCATAGAAGCCCATACATCTGTATAAACAACATCAGCATTCTGTGCCGCCTCTTTTGGTGAACGGTACATTGCAAATTTATCACCATACTCTTTGGCAAAATCAAGAATTTCCTGTGGAGGTTCGTAACCTTCAGGACAAGCTATTGTAACGCTCATACCTGTTTTTAAACCACCAACTATCAGAGAGTTTGCCATATTGTTTCCGTCACCTACAAAACACAGTTTAAGACCTTCAAGTGTTCCCTTATACTCTCTGATTGTCATAAGGTCAGCCATAACCTGACAAGGGTGACAGAAATCTGTAAGACCATTGATTATAGGAATTGAGCCATGCTCAGCAAGTGCCTCAACCTCAGCCTGATCAAAAGTTCTTATCATAATACCGTCAATAAATCTTGATAAAACTCTTGCAGTGTCCTCTACAGGCTCACCACGGCCAATCTGCATATCATTAGCAGATAAAAACAGAGGATAACCTCCCAGCTGATACATACCAACTTCAAACGAAACTCTTGTACGAGTAGATGCCTTCTGGAAAATCATACCCAGTGTTTTTCCTGCAAGGTGTTTATGCTCAATGCCGTGTTTTTGTTCGTATTTAAGTTGGTCTGCAAGGTTAAGCATTTCAATAATTTCTTTTCCGCTATAATCCAGCAATTTCAAAAAATGTTTCATTAAAATTCTCCTTATATTTTAATATATTCTCTATTATCAGGTATTAGGGCTTGTTTGAAAATAGAAAA
>JAXJXA010000148.1:0-3028 GCA_036307745.1 Acutalibacteraceae bacterium
GAAAGGCTGTCGCCTTTCGAGGACGCAGTATGAAGTGCAGTGCGAAATATGCCGAAATAATTTCGGTATTTTTAATGGTGTTTAGTATAAGGAAAAACAAACAGTGCTTTTTATTTTTCAAATTCTAATACTGTCTGATTATTCATTAAAATCTCTAATACAATATTCTACAAATTCCCTATCCAGATATTCTCCATTTGCTTTTATATTGATGTTAGCTATGTTTTCGTGATAGTCATTTGTATGAATAATAATCGGAATTTCTGTACCAAAATATTCTTTAATAATCCCACACTTATGAATTTCACGCACAGCACAAATAATTTGTTCTGTAAACATTTCCACAGCTTCATATTTTTTAATTTTCTGTTGTTTAAGCCATACAGATATTAAATCTCGGGTTAATCCGTCATCGCCGAAACAAAAGGTTTCATTTTGTAGCCAGAAAATATAATTCCAACGTACTGTGGCTTTGTCATACTCTTTGCACTGCTCTTTTTTAAACTGACGCTCTGTATTATAACCAAAATGTAATCGTATATCACTCTGATTGTCCTCTTCATAGTCTATAAAAAATGAAATAACATAAATATCAGTTTCGTTCCATTTTGTAATTTCTTGTACAAATGCAAGCCATATTTCGTTGCTTATATTTAAAACAGGAAAATTGTCGTATTCCTGCACACTTTTATCATCAAATATATAATCATAAATTCCCATAACAATTCACCTCTTTAAATTTATACTTATAAATTTATAAACAGTTAAATAATAAAAATAAAACCTTTCCAATTTATTAATACTATAACTCCAAACAAAAATTATAGATTTTTTTCGGCAATTCCCTGAAGATTAAAATCAGGAATATATTGATCGGTTGCTGATGAAAGTTCCTGAACAAAACCGTCCAATTCTGTATTTTCTAAAAATTCAACTACCTTTTTATACTCCCTTTTGGTAACTTTTCTATTAATTTCAGGATATTTTTCTGTCACGCCGTATGGAGTATACTGTGCCATAAGACTCACAGGAATATTGCAACCAAAATTCTCTTTAATGAGTTTTATAACAGCGACAGAGTTTTTGGTATTACCAGGCAATACAAGATGCCGTATAATTATTCCATTCTTCATTATACCGTTTTTATCAAAAATATTTTTTGGCTGTTGTCTGTACATTTCCTTTATAGCTTTAATGGCAATCTCAGGATAATCGGTTGCATTTGAATATTTTTTTGCCAAATCACTATCAGCATATTTGAAATCAGGAAGATATATGTCGATATATCCTTCAAGACTTTTTAAAGTATCTACACTTTCATAGCCACCGCAATTATAAACAACAGGAATTTTAGGTTTGTAAATATCAAGACTTTTTGTTATTGCCTGAACAAAATGCGTAGGAGTTACCAGATTTATATTATTAACTCCTTGCTCCTCTAGAGATTTGTAACAATCTGCAAGCTGTGACGGTGTAAGGACTTTTCCAAAATTTTGAGTAGATATTTTATAATTCTGACAAAAAACACATTTCATAACACAACCACTGAAGAAAACAGTACCGCTTCCCTCCGTTCCACTTATGCAGGGTTCCTCCCACATATGTTTAGAAACTCTGGCCACAACAGGGTTTAATCCCATTTTGCAAAATCCAGTGCCACTGTTTTCGTTACGCAATACCTTACAATTTCTGGGACATATTGAACACAGATTTTCCATAAATACTCCTCCACAAATATTTCTATAAACAAGTTTATCTTCTTTTTTGGTTCTGTCAAGAATATTGTTGAATTTATAAGAAAGTTTATGTCAACATATTTTAAAATTATCCATTATATGATATAATGAGTAGAAATACTGTTATTTTAGTAGGAGTGTGCTGTTATGAAAAATCCGTTTTTTGTAACATCGTCAAATGGTTACAATCAAATAGATAATAATTGTTCTATAAATAAGATAACCATAGCTAAAACACCTTTAAAAGGCATTGATGACAATATAGAAGGTAAAATGGTATCTGAAATTTTTTCTACACCAGTAATCACTGAAAAAATCAGAGAAAATGCTCATATTTTAAAAATCCCCTCAGATACACCAAATGAAAATCTGCCTCACTTACTACTTGATCTTATGGAAAGTACCGATGAACAAGTGCGTTCTTGTGTAAATAATATTGCTACTTTTTTTGGCAAACGTCTGGGGCTTATCTTTCTCACACTTAAAACTGCACTACCTGAAAATAAAAAAGCAAGACCAGACTGGAATGATAAACACTGGGAATACTGGCAAAACATTAAAAATATAATTACAGTAGGTGGACTTACTAATGGTAATTTTGGTAAGATAATAATTGATGAAGCACAAAAGTTATGTACATTTGGAAACAATCTTGCATATAAAATAACCGTCTTTGATAATTCATCACACATTGGAATAATGGGTTGTGCAAAATTGCTTGAAAACTCTGATGGAATCAATATACTGCTTGACCTTGGTCAAACAAATATGAAGCGTGGTATTGTTACACGAAAAGATAGAGAAATAGTAAATATTAAAAATCTTCCATCTATTCCCTCAAAATATATGAAATGGATTGTAAACGATAATGGGGAAAAAGAAAAACAGGCTAGGCTCCTGCACAGATATATAGTAAGAGTAATAACTGACACATACAAAGAAGCCTCATATCTTGGCAATGTTGAAAATGAAATTGTTATAAGTATAGCAAATTATACTCACGACGGTGTACTTGATGATATTCGTGGTGGATACGCAAAATTAGCTGTTTTGTATAAAAATTATAGTGATTATTTATCGGAGGAATTATCCGGCATACTAAAAACATCAATTAAAGTTAAACTTATACACGACGGCACAGCTGTTTCTCTTAATTTTTCAGATTATCCTCAATCAGTTTGTGTAACACTTGGAACTTTTTTAGGTGTGGGGTTTACAGACATTTTTTAACAGATATCATTCTACCAATATCACTATTAGGGAGTATCTGAAAACAGAAAAATGACTGAATA
>JAXJXA010000149.1:0-2363 GCA_036307745.1 Acutalibacteraceae bacterium
AGAGCCTTTATATAAATCTCTTATTTCTTGGCAATCATTATATGATACAAGCCACTTTCCTTTAGCGTTTCTAAGAACTTCTCTTAATCTTAAATGGTCGTCCCAAGTAAATCCACACTGATATACATACTCACTTGAGAAGTATGGAGGATCACAATAAAAGAATGAGTTATCTCTGTCATAATGCTTTATCAGTACTTCAAAGTCCTGATTTTCAATTACAGTATTTGCAAGCCTTGTACCGAGCTGTTCTATCAACTTAAACAAGCTTAATACTGAAAATGGCTGACACGCAAAGCTTTTACCTGAGCTTGAATAGCTATATCTTAGAGATTTAAGAAACATCACAGCTCTGCGTAAATCATAGTCCTGTTTAAGCTTGACATACATTTCTATGATTTCATTAGCTTGTGGAGCAGGCAAAAGTTTCTTTGTAAGTTCCAATTCTTCTTCAAGATATTTATCATTAAACTGCTCACGTTTAAAAAAGTCTTTTATCACATTGAAATCATCTCTTGCATTAAGAGGGTAAAATCCAAGCTCTTTAATAAATGCCATTGGTCGTTCTCGCATACACTGAAACAGGTTTACAAGATTATGATTAAAATCATTGTAAACCTCAAATTTGTCGGGCTTATTCTTGCCTAATAGTACCGCACCTGAACCTCCGAACGGTTCTATATATCTTTCGTAACCAAGCGGAAATACAGAGTACAAGATATGAAGAATTGAAGTTTTATTTCCCATCCAGCTTACAGGGGTTCTGATATTCATCACTTCCTTTTTTGAATATCAATCGCCCCATAAGCAAGAAAAAACGTTGACTAAGTTTTAAAAACCTAATCAACGGCTGATATATGTTAAGCCAATACCAATCGCTACGGAACGATTGATATTAGTCATTATTTTCTTACTTATTCAGTTTTATCTTTATTGTAGTTTTCAAGCTGTTCATCTGCTTTTGAAGAGGCATTCATAAGTGCCATAACTACTACACCTATGAAGCAACCAACGAACAGACCGATTATAAATCCAATCATAAGGGTTCACTCCTAATTAATTATTTCTACTTTCAACTTCAAGTAACCTTCGACCTATTACTGAAATAACAGGCACAGTAACAGCATTTCCTGCCATTTTATATAGTCTGCTATCCGAAAGACCTGTTGCTTTTGCCTTATAAAATTGCTCATCTGTAAAGCCTTGCAAACGCCAACATTCAAGAGATGTGAGCTTTCTTACCCTGCCGAAGTGGACTTCACCGTACTTATCCTTGAAGATCATAACAAACGGTGCATCTTCATCAAAGATATTATTCAACTCATCTTCTGTAATACCATCTACAAGAATACCCGAATGTTCAGCTTTGCGGTTGCTTATACCCGAATCATATCGTGCAGTAATACACCTTGCAATATCGGTTATTTTAGGCTCAGGATTCATATCTATAAAGTAATATGCCTGTGTACTGCTTGTTGTGAGTGTATGTGCAATTTGATTTCCTACACGACCTCTTCTTGAATTATGCCCAGAAAAAGCTGTGTCTATACTATCTCCTGGATACGCAATCTGATATCCACTTTTTGTTTTTGAGATTATTCTAATACCACAGCTATTTCTAAACTCATCATCAAAATCATTTTCCAAGCAATACATCCCTGTTTTACCAGCGAATCCACCACCCGAACTTGTCAGAGTAACGCTAACCCCATTAGTTGAATATATGCGTTCTCCTTCTTTGCCTGATAGCCTTTGTACAGGAGTTTTCGGATTTGCTTGAGTGAAAGATAGTATTTCGCCTCTACATTTCTCTCGATTATATCCGATAATATACACTCTCTTTCTTGACTGGGGAACTCCGAAATCTTTGCTGTTACACACTTGCCACACGACATCATACCCCAACTCATCCAATGTAATGAGGATTGTTTTAAACGTCCTGCCTTGGTTATGATTAAGCAATCCGGGTACGTTCTCGAGAAACAAATACTTAGGTCTTTTATAGGAAGCAATTCTTGCAATTTCAAAGAAAAGCGTTCCTCGCACATCGTCAAATCCTCGTCTTTCTCCAGCAATTGAAAAGCTTTGACAAGGGAATCCTCCGCAAATAAGGTCGATATCAGGTAAGGATTCGGGATTGATTTTTCTTGCGTCATCAAAATACAACTCTCCTTTTGTGTTATACATAGCTTATCCAACCAAATGTAAAATAATTATCACCTCAATTTCTTATTTTAGATTTCAAGAAAATAAATTTTTTCATCTACACTATCTCCTTTAAACTTTCTATATTAGAAAGTTTAATTGTAGGACTTCTAATTTTAATTACCATATTACTTCCCTTTCTTTGATAAAATAGAAAA
>JAXJXA010000150.1:0-2709 GCA_036307745.1 Acutalibacteraceae bacterium
GGACACTCCATTTTTTTATTCTTGCCATATAAAAGTTCCCGTAATTTGGAAATTACGATTTTTATCAAAATAATATTCGGCTTTAGCAATCGGTATAGTTTCAAACTTTGTTTCAATCCTTTTTCCTATACCAGGAATTTTTATACCCATAACAGGTTTTACACCAATACTTGCTCCAAGTCCAAGCTTCCCAAACAAACTATAATCATTAACAATATTTTCTTTTACCATAAACCACTTATCACCCAAATTGATACTTTCATTATATAAACCAAATCCACCTTTAATAGATAAAGCAAGAGGAACGTTTACACCTACATATGTATATTTAGGACCAAGTTTTAAACTTGGAGAAACTACAATAAAAGGTTTTAGTACCACTTGTCCACCATATGCACTACCAGAAGACGAATCATTATCAGTTGTAACAGGTCCAGCATAATATTCTGTTTTACTAATAGCATAGGTATCAAATGTAGGATCTACATAAAATGAAAATGGATTTAATATATTTCTAAAACCATAGTCAAGTTCCAACTTCGCTCCAGCACCATACATTCCAACAAACTCAATAGCATAATTAACTTTTGTTAGAAATTCCGATTCTATATCAAGTCCAATATTACCAGCAAATCCAATAGTAATTGGGATTGGACCAATCATAAAAGTAGTATCTTCATCAACAAGCTTTTTTTCGTATAATGTCACACTTTTAGAAAATTCTCTGAAATTTCCATCAAAGGAAGCATAAATTGCACTTGCTAAAGAACTTTGTATATACCCACTGCGACTTTCAAAAGACCCTGTTATTCCAAGTTTTATTTCTGAACGGAACGAATCTGGACTAAATTTTTTTCCCTCATCTTTTTCACTATCATTCTTATCTTTGCCTTTTTCAGGTTTTTCATTGCTTACATCTTTTTCTTCTGTGCTATGGTCCGCATCATCTTTTATATTTTTTACCTTAATACTACTTAAACTTACAGAATAAAATTTATCAAATTCTTCATCGATTATCTGTTTTTTATTAAGAAATTCTTTATACTCCGAATTTAACTGATTCTCAGGAATAACTGAACGTGACTCAGGAAGATCATTCAATTCAGTAGGAATCTCTGAAATATTTAGAGACATCATAGGATATACAGATGAAACATCAGGAACTTTAACTGCTGCACAAGGAGATTCTTTATAATAACGTTCTATACAAAGTCTATTCATAGCAACTAAATTCATATATGCACTTTTAATTTCGTCTTCTTTTCCTTGATAACTAATATTATTCCAATTTTCATATATTATCTCTTGAACTTTATCAGTATCTTCCCAATTATTTTTTATTTCTTGATAAATATCTTCTGGAAATATAGAGTGAATATATTTATCTAAAACATAATCACT
This sequence comes from Acutalibacteraceae bacterium, assembly GCA_036307745.1. Lineage (GTDB taxonomy): Bacteria > Bacillota > Clostridia > Oscillospirales > Acutalibacteraceae > CAG-964. The sequence goes on from JAXJXA010000150.1 coordinate 1,402, forward strand.
ATAATCTCTATCTTCTTCAGAAAGTGTTTCTCCATTTGCTTCTACAAGAATTTCAACAATTGAACCATTAGTAAGAATATAGAACAACTCATCTATAGCTTCTTCTGCAGTACAGTTATTTACATCAATATCACTAAGAATAAGTTCTTTTGGTAATACTCGTAACAATGCCTGTGGACCATTTTCTTCATCTGCAAATTGATTTATTCTATACAAATAAGTAAAAAAGTCTTGTAATTCAACTTCATCTAGTTCAACATATTCATTACTATTTTTTAATGTTAACTCTTTTTCAACAGTAGAATCATCTTTTTCATTATCATTTTCTGGAACATCCCCTACAACAGCAGAAATCTCACCAGTTTCAGAATTAATAATATAATCTCCGTGAGAAACTCCCTCTAAATCAGATTGATCCAACAAAGATCTTGAATAAAGATTTGAATCATCTTCTCCTACAATATAAATAAAACTACCATTTGAATTTATACCGTAAAAAGTAGTATTATCATAATCATCAAATACCCTAGCAGATCTAGATAATGTTTCTTCTTTTATAGGTGCATACATAGTTGTATATTCTTCTTCTTGATTAGAAACAAATTCTAAACACATAGCACCTTCAAAACCTGTTCTTATAGGAATAAGAGGAATATATTTTATATCAACTTTACCATCATTATTAAGATCCCCTGTGTCGCCATTAGATAAATTAAATTTCTTAATTGATTTTTTTCCATCTTTAGAAAAAAGATGATATTCAAAAGAAATACTCTCAGATGAAATTGTACCTACCTTTAAGTATCCATAAGAATTACTATCTTTATCTACAGTAAAAGAACTCACATTTCTAGTCGTACTATTTTCAACACCGTTTTTATAAATTTGAGCAACTACGTTTTTTGGTATTACCCTACCGTGGTAAACAGCAATAATAGCCCCTGTATTTAACTGAGCAACAGCTGAATTGGTAGGATTGTAAACTACAGAACCTCCAATATAGGCTAAACTAGAGATTGTATTAAATTGTGTCTCTTGTTCTGATTCAGAAGTAGGAATTTCCGGATTTTGTGTACAACCAAACAAAACACAACATAAACAAACTAACATAATAAATATTTTTTTCATAACGTTTCCTTCTGCATATATCACAGCAAAAGAATTATAACATAATAATTTAATTTGTACATATTTAACCTATTCTTACTAAAAAAACGCACACATCTCATAAAAAATTATTTCCAATGGATTTTTTTCCATTTTGAATTCTCCCACGATTTAATTCCTAAGTTCTGCCCTCCCTAAAAC
>JAXJXA010000151.1:0-3486 GCA_036307745.1 Acutalibacteraceae bacterium
TTGAAATCCAAACCATTCGTTTGTTATTTTTGTAAATCTTCCTTTAATTGTTTCAAGATTTTCTTCAATCTCTTTTCTGCGCCTTCGGCTGTCAGATTGACTCTCAATGATGCTTCACGGATTGTTATTTTCTTCTTGCTTTTCAGGCAGTTGGGACAGATACCAAAGACTAACTCAATCAGCCTTAAATCCTGTGGCTTGAGTTTACTCAAAGCTATTTTTAACTTTTCTCTCTGTTTGTTTTTGAAAAATATGTCTTCGGGGGACAATGTATCCATTTCAACATTAGCGATTGAAGAATTGAAATATTTTTCATTATCTTGATTATGAATATCAAGATTGCTGTTCTGCTTAAACCGAGTCGAAGTAATAATGCACTTATGAACTGTATTTTCTGAAATATTCAGTTCTTTTGCAATGTCCGTGACTACTTCTTCAAGAGGTTTGTCATTCGGTTGTTGAGAGTGCAGCAATGCTATTTTCCGTAAATTCTGATATAAATTGTTATTATCAATATTTAAGTTACCGCAGACGGTACGCACATATTCGTGCCAAGCCTTGAGTACTTTATATTTTATGAGTTGCAGTAAAGGTATATCCGAATCATAGTTTTGCAGTTCACACCACAGCAGAGATGAAAAGATTTGTTTCAAGTCGTCAATTCTATTACTATCCAAACCGTATTTCGTTATAAACAGTTGGGCGTTTCTGTTGAGTACAGGCTCATAAAAATAAAGAAATTCATTAAAGTATTTTTCTTCCTTTGTTTCTCTGTAGCGAGTAAAATAATCATTTAAGTTATCAAGCTTAGTCGGAATATAATCAAGCTGATACATTTTATTTTCCTTAATCTTTCATAGCCTCCTCATATATTTTTGAAAGCTCCATATCTTTCTCGTATTGATTTTCGGCATAGTCGAAATCGACATTTGCTAAATTAAAATAATAATCAATAAGCTCCTTTGCCTTGACAGATACATTCGCACTGTATTTGCTGAGGCTTTTATTTTTGCGGATAGAATCGTAACGATTTTTCCATAGAACATAATATGGACTGTCGGATTTTCTCTGTTTTTTCATTTTTCTCTTTGTGACTTCCGGGTGCTTTGCAATGTATGAGCAAGGTACACCGTACTTTTTATTCACCGTACTGCAATACAGTTGATTGCGAGCTGTGGTCATAAAGAAATATCTGTCGCAAATATCGCATCTCCAAAGATAGTGACCGTGAATGTAGCCTTCAAATAAATCCGTCATCAGAAAATCTTTGAGATTATTGTAATAAACCTTCCGAAAAATCTTACTTGTGCCGTTTTCAGATTCTACCACAGGGATTATTGTTGCTCTTGTGCCGAATGGGTGGCTGTTAACTTCAAATATAAAATTCATATACGGATCGTTTATAAAATCGCTGAATGCTTCTGCGAGTTCTGCTTTTGTTCGTGCGTTGTTTTTTACTATTTTATTTGTGATCTGAAACACGACTGATGAATAATACTCAACTTCCTTTACAGCTGATGAAATAAAAAATCCGATTGAGAAAGCCGTTTCTAAATCAACAGATGATTTGATTAACTCGTCTAATTTTTCTGAAATCTTTATCCTATATTCATTCTTTGTGAATCGGTCATATTCTTCATAAAGCTTGATTTTTTCTTCCGTAAAAAGCTTATTTATTTTCTCTTTACATTTCTTGATATCAAACATTTTAAAGATTTCATATTGACTCAAAACATCAATAGCTGAAATTATTTTTGAATGATAATCTAAAAATTCAGTTCTGTTAAAATCCTTATTTAATAATTCTTCTGTGAAATTTTTTAAATCTTCAAAAATACTTTCATCAATAAAGCGACTATCGGTATCCATTACAAGAAAACTTGTGTAACCGATATGATATTCTTTATCGCTGAGTGCAAACTTATCCTTTCTATATGTGACGCTAAAAAGATTAGTAGTATTAAACTTATTTATTACATTTTCTTTTAAGTTCATAGTATCAACTCCGTTTATATTATATCACTTTGCAAATGAAATCACAAGTGTATAGGAAAACAAATTGTGTTGTCACGGACTTTTATGGTTTTTTGAAAATTTCTGACATTTATATATTGAGAGCAAAAAGCTTTCAATATTTTATGGAAGGAGTTGTTATAGTGCGTAACAACAAAAAGCTTGCTGTCATTGACGGTGAAACATTAATGGATATGCGAATCAAGCCGATAAGTTTTTGCATTGACTCGTTGTTACCGCAGGGAGTATCTCTGCTTTGCGGTGCTCCGAAGATAGGTAAGTCGTGGTTAGTGCTTGACTGGTGTGTTCGCATAGCCAAAGGAGAGGAGGTGTGGAATTTTAAAACTACAAAAGGAACTACATTGTATCTTTGCCTTGAGGATAACCTGAGTAGAATTCAACAAAGGCTGAACGAAATTACAGACGAAGTATCTTGTAACGTTTTCTTTGCAACATCATCGTGTTCGATATCGGACGGACTTGCAGAACAGATTGAAAGTTTTGTCGCAGAGCATAAAGATACGGTTCTTGTTGTCATAGATACATTTCAGATGATACGAAGTAAAAATAAGGATACTACTTACGCAAATGATTATCAAGAAATTGAGGAGTTGAAAAGATTAGCGGACAAGCTGAAAATTTCTTTTCTGCTTGTACATCATCTGCGCAAGCAAGGTGACAAGGATCCGCTGAATAAAATCTCAGGAACGACAGGAATCAGCGGTGCGGTTGATACAACATTTATTCTTGATAAGAGCAAGAGAAGTCAGAACAACGCAACAATGATTTGCACTGGCAGGGATATTGAATACAGAGAATTGGAACTGAACTTTTCAAAAGAAAATCATATGTGGAATTTAGTTTCGGACAGTGTAGAAAGTCCTGAAATGCCTTTGCCGGATGAGATGATTCAGCTGATAGAGTTTATGAAAAAGGTAAAAATCTTCAAAGGTACGAATACCGAATTTGCAGAAGAATTTAATTCTTTCTGCCATAAGGAAATCTCTGCAAAAGCGTTAAAACAGATGATGAATAAATGGCGTTACGAATTAGAGAGTAATAACATTTACTTTAACTCATACAGAAGTAACGGAAAAAGATTTGTAAATGTTCACTATCTGCCCGATAGTGACTCAAGTGCCTTAAATGACGGAAATATTATTAGTGCCAAAACTTGCGTTCCTTTCGTCACTTGCGACCCTGACGAGCCGTGTCAGCCAACGTGAGCCGATTTGTGCGATTATTTTGCAAAGGGAGAAAAAGTACACGACTGAAAGCAAAAATCGAAAATTGTGCGAATTACGGCAGAGTTGATATTTCATTTTTAGGAGCAGAGGTTTGGGCTACATTTCCCGGACTTGTCCGGGGCAAGCAGAGCGCCCGGCTGTCCGCCGAACACATAAAACCGAGCGAAGCCCGGACCCACTTTAACACGGAGGTGCATAAAAATAGAAAATCGAAAACGAAATCAAA
>JAXJXA010000152.1:0-12556 GCA_036307745.1 Acutalibacteraceae bacterium
ATTCCAAAGCGATATCCTCCATCTTTTTCTTATTATTTATAATATCATTATTATTACAAAAAAACAATGTCCGCCGAAATCATAATTATTTTTGGCGGACGTTAATATATAAGCAACTAATAGTTTATTCAAGTGCTTTTTGTAGTTGTTGTTTCGGTGGAAGTGCTACTCTTTTCTGTAACATGCATCCTTCCCTCGTGGTCAGTATAGTACTCTCCTTTTGGTAATAACTCAGATATTGGAACTATTGTATATCCTTCGTTTTTTATAGTATCAATTATCATAGGAAGTGCCTCAGGGGTGTTTTTTGCACCGTTATGTAAAAGGATTATACTACCGTTTTTTAAGTTGTTTTTAATGCGTTCAACCATTTGTTGTGGAGTAGGATCTTTCCAGTCCAAACTATCAATGTCCCATTGCACACAGTACATATTTATACTGTTGGTAACAGATACTAGATTGTTGTTATAATCACCATAAGGGGGTCTGAAGAGTGTAGGACATTTGCCTGTGATTTTTTCTATTTTTTCGTTACAGTCCACAAGCTCTTTCTTGATTCCATCATCGCTTAACTGAGGCAGATGTGCGTGGGTATCAGAGTGATTTCCTACATCGTGACCTTTTTCTGCAATTTTCTTTACAGATTCAGGATATTTATCAACCCAGGCTCCTACCAGAAAAAATGTGGTTTTAACCTTTTTTTCATCAAGTATTTCCAAAAGAGTGTCAGTTTGCTCATTACCCCAGGCAGCATCAAAAGAAATACTAACTTTTTTTTCGTCTTCTTCAACACAATAAATGGGAATTTTTCTTTCGCTGGTAGATGCTGTTGCCACCTGTGCGTAGCTACTGCTAAATATACCTACACCAAGTACGCAGGCTAAAATGGCACTAAACATTATAAACAGCTTTTGTTTTGTAAAAACAAAGAATTTCACCTGCTTCACCCTCCTGACATTATGTTAATATATATGTAGCATATAAAAAAATATGACAAAATATATAATACATTTGCACGGTTTGGTTATGATGTATTTGCTTTTTTCTTTTTTATATGTATAATATATATGGGCTAAAAGTTGCCTGATAAAGTTGTTAATGAAGTTATAAAAATAAAACAAACGAATAATAGCTTTGTTAAAAATTTACTGCTTTATTTATTATTTCCTATTTGATATAATTAATGTCGAACAGATTATGTGAACAGAATCAGGGGTGGCAGTTATTATGAAAACGGTTGATTTGGTTGTACCGTGCTATAATGAAGAAGAAGGCCTGGAGATTTTTGTAAGAGAAACAACAAAGGTTACAGATAATATTCAGGGATATGATTTTACTTTTATACTTGTAAATGACGGTAGCAAAGATAATACATATAAGGTTATGAAACAGCTTGCAAAGCAGTATAAAAATGTAAAATATATTTCTTTTTCTCGTAATTTTGGGAAAGAATCTGCAATGTATGCAGGTTTAAAATATTCTACTGCTGATTATGTGGTAGTTATGGACGCTGACTTACAACACCCTCCCAAAATGCTTGTGGATATGTGTAAAGCAATGGAAGAGGGATATGACTGTTGTGCGGCTAGAAGAGTAAATCGTGAGGGAGAGTCTAAGATACGAAGTTGGTTTTCTCAGAGTTTTTACAAGATAAGTAATAAAATTTCTGATGTAAAGATGCCCTATGGTGCTGTTGATTATCGAATGATGACAAGGCAGATGGTTGATGCTGTTGTTTCATTGAGCGAAGTTCAGAGATTTTCAAAAGGATTGTTCTGCTGGGTAGGTTTTGATACCAAATGGATACCATATCAAAATGTGGAACGTGCAGTCGGCACTACCAAATGGAGTTTTTGGGGATTGTTTAAATATGCAATAGACGGTTTTGCATCATTTACTGTTTCTCCTCTCAGGTGGCTTTCTGCGGCAGGTTCTGTAATTTCACTTGTTGCGTTTATCTATATTATAATAACTTTATTGCAGACGTTGTTTTTTGGGATAGATGTTGAGGGATATGTAACAACTTTATGTGCGGTGTTGTTTTTAGGTGGAATTATAGAGTTATCCATAGGTGTTCTGGGCGAATATATAAGCAGAATTTATATGGAAAGTAAACGACGCCCGATTTTTCTTGTTAAGGATACTAATATGGATAATAATTGCCTAGGCAAAAACGATAAATGTGAAAAAGATAAAAACCTGCAAATTAAAAATACATCAGATGTAAAGAACGAAAAATCTGGTAGTCTAAAAAGGGTTTCAGAAAAGATAGTCAAGCAAGAGAGCGAAAAAATTAATATAGATAAAAATGTAATTAAAAATACAAAGGAAGAAGAAAATGTTGATAATCAACAACATTCTGAGAATGAACCTGAAAAGGTTGAATATGACCTAAGCTATTTTGAGTGATTGAGGTAAGATAATGGGAGAGTTTTTGAAAAAGTTTTTTGATATTAAATTTTGGAAATTTATAATGGTAGGTTTACTCAATACTATTGTAGGCACGGGTTTACAGTTTGTACTTTATAATTGCACACCACTAAAGGATATGGCTGAAACCGGCACGTGGATTGCTTCAGGAACATCATACTTTCTTGCAAGTATAATGAGCTATTTTTTGAATAAGTATTTTACATTTAAAAATACTGAAAAAGGTTGGCGACCTGTTGCAAGATTTGCAATCAATATTGCTGTATGCTATGCTATTGCCTATGGTTTAGCTATTCCGCTTACATCATATGTGTGTACAACCAATAACATTACTATGTTTGGATGGAGCGTAGAAACTTTTTCGTCAAACGCTTCTATGATTATAGGAAGTGGTTTGTTTGTAGTACTTAACTATGTTGGTCAAAGATTTTTTGCCTTTAAGAGTAAAGAATAATTATAGCTTATGCTTTATGAATGTCCGTGCTTTTGTAAGTGCGGACATTTTATTTTTTATGAAATATATTCCAGATAACATTTAAAGTTTTTCAAGGTTTATTCAAGGATTATTTAATAGAATGACATAGTAATAGTAATCTTCATTTAAACAGTGGATAAAATCCGCTGTTTAAATGAAGATTGTATTAAATAGGGCTTAGTATAAGATGCTGTTTTGTGCTTTTATATGTTTTTTATTGTGCAAATTACATAAATACGGTAATATTATTTTATTGATAGTAACATATATTTGACAAATAGTATCGTTTAGGCTATATTATGTCTGTAAAATAATTTAAGGGGAGTGACTTTTTAATTATGGTAGAGGTTAAGAACCTTGTAAAGCGTTACGGTGATAAATTGGCTGTTAACAATGTCAGCTTTTCCGTAGGTGAGGGTGAAATTCTTGGTTTTCTTGGGCCTAACGGTGCAGGTAAATCAACAACTATGAATATTATAACGGGTTATTTGTCATCAACATCTGGTACAGTAACTATTGACGGATGTGAAATTCTTGAAGATCCAAAGGGTGCAAAGTCTAAAATAGGCTATCTGCCTGAATTACCTCCTTTGTATCAGGATATGACAGTAAAAAGATATCTGGAATTTGTTTATGATCTGAAAAAGGTCACATTGCCACGTCAGGAACATCTGGCTGAAGTGTGTAAGGTAACTAAAATTACAGATGTGTATAACAGAGTAATTAAGAATCTATCGAAAGGTTATCGTCAGAGAGTTGGTCTTGCACAGGCTTTAATTGGTAATCCACCAGTTATTATTCTTGATGAACCTACTGTTGGACTTGACCCTAAACAGATTATCGAAATGCGTAATCTTATCAGAGGTCTGGGTAAGAAGCATACTGTTATTTTATCGTCACATGTTTTGTCAGAAATTCAGGCTGTGTGTGACAGAATTGTGGTTATCAATGAAGGCAAACTTGTAGCAGATGAAAATACAGAGTCAATTACTACAAGTTTTTCAGGTGTTAAAAGAATACAGTTGCATATTGACGGCAACGAAAATGTTATTCTACCTGCATTACGTGGTGTTGATGGTGTTACAAGAGTACGCAAAGTTATGAGAACTATTGACGGATTTGGAGAATACATAGTAGAATCATCCGCAGATGTAGATATCAGACGTGGAGTATTCAACGCAATGGCTAAAATTAACTGTCCTATTGTTATGATGAGAAATGCAGAAATGTCATTGGAGGACGCATTCCTTAGAATTACAAGTGGAGAAACATTAGCAAAAGGAGGCAAAAAATAATGTTTGCGATTTTAAAAAGAGAGCTTAACGCATATTTTACATCTCCTATTGCGTATGTAGTTTATGCAGTAGCGTCGTTTTTTGGTGGTATGTTTTTTATGGGCCATGTCTTAATGAGTGATACATCAGATATGACATATGTTTTTCTTAATATGACAATGGTTGTTATCATACTTATTCCTATTTTAACTATGAAGTTGTTCAGTGAAGAGAAAAACAAAAAGACAGAACAAGGCTTACTTACTGCTCCTGTTAATCTTTTACAAATAGTAATGGGCAAGTTTTTAGCTGCTGTTACAGTTTATGCGTTGCTGATGCTTTTGTTTGTTATATACGGAATTATCATAAGCACGTTTGTTGCACCTTCTTGGATTACGATTTTTAGCAATATATTGGGTCTTTTCTTGTTTGGTACAGCACTTATTTCTATTGGTACATTTATTTCAACATTAACAGAAAGCCAGATTGTTGCAGCTATTGTTTCAATAGGTGCGGGCTTGCTTATCTCTTATCTCGATACATTTGCAAGTTCTATTGGTATAGAGTTTATTCAGAATATTCTGTCAGCAATTTCATTTACTACACCTTACCAGAACTTTGCGGTAGGTATTATCAAGCTGTCAGACGTTATATTCTTCCTGAGCGTTCCTGTACTGTTTGTTTTCCTTACAGTAAGAGTGCTTGAGAGAAGACGCTGGAATTAAGGAGGTGCCACAGTGAGTAAAGATAAAATGAATTTTGATGAAGAAATGAATAACAATGCAGAGGCTCAGGCAGATAATGTCCAGGATAATGAAACTGTTGACACAGTAAATGATATAGCCGAAGAAACTCCAGCAAGCGAAACTTCCAAAGATAAAAATAAAGCTGTAGTACTTGCTGACAACGATACCGCAGAGAAGAAGGAAGGCAAACTGAAGACCTTATTTAAAAGTAGAAAGCTGAGAAAGGGTGGTTTGTCAATAGCTTTTACAGCAGTATTTATTGTGCTTATTATTGTTGTGAATATGATTGCAAATCTTGTTACAACAAAGGTACCAGCACTTACATTTGACCTTTCGGCTTCAAAAACATATGAGCTTTCTCAGGATACTATTGATTTTATTGAAACAATAGACAAGGAAGTAACTGTTTCAATTCTCGCTTCCGAAAGCGATTACACAGGTGCTTCGGAATACTATCTAATGGCAAGTACTCTCTTAAATCAATATAAGAACTACAATGATAAAATTAAAATAAAATATGTTGATATTACAGCTAATCCTACATATGTAAATAATTATCCTGAGGAAACATTATATCAGGGTAACTATATTGTAGAATGTGGAGATAAGTACAGGGTTCTTACAACAGATGACCTGTTTGAAAGTACAACAGATTCTTACGGTTACTCATCTGTTACAGGTCTTGAGGTTGAACCTGCTGTTACAACAGCTATTCTTAATGTAACAGCAGAAAACCAGGTTAAAGTACAGTTTATTGATGGCTTTGGTGATTATAACGCAGATGCTTTAAAGAAATTATTGGAGCAGAATAATTATGATGTAAGCAGTATTTCAACACTTACCCAAGACATTGATGAGTCTACCGAGGCGATAGTTCTATTTACACCTTCAGTTGACCTTGATGATGCTTCAGTTAAGAAAATTAAAACATTTTTAAATAATAATGGTAATTATGGTAAAGACCTTATATATGTTGCAGCACCAACTGAGATTGAGTCACCTAATATTGACGCTCTGCTAGAAGAGTGGGGTATGAAGATGGGTGAAGGTATGGTAGCTGAAACAGATTCATCTAAGTTACCTTATGCACAAGATTACTATACATCTATACTGGATTACAGCAATACAGAGTATACTGAGGGACTTAAAGATTCAACATTGAGCCTTATTGGTGGTGAAATTGTTCCTGTTGAGATTACAAATACAAATACTGCAACAACACTGTTACAAACATCAACTTCAGCAAAGTTACGTCTGTTTAGCACAGCTAACGATGAAAACTTTGATTTTGCAAATGTTGAGTCACAGCAGTATAATGCGGCAGCAGTAGGAACAAAGACATCGGGAGATGAAACATCTTCAAATGTTGTTGTATTTGGTTCTAACTTGGTGTTCAACTCATACGCTATAAAATTACCTACATATAACAATGGTTCATATCTTGTAAATATGTTTAATAAACTTACAGATAACACAGATGAAGGCATTACAATAGATGGAAAAGACCTTGAAGAGCCTTCTCTTGGTATTACAACTGACCAAATCAACTTGTGGACAATAGTTTGTATGGGAGGAATTCCTGTAATAATTATTATTGTTGCTATTGTAATTTGGGTTCGCAGGAGGAACAGATAATGGCAGGTAAAAAAAATAAATCAACAGGTAAATCCGAAACAAGTTCATCAGTCGTAAAACCGACTGATGAAACACAGGAAATAACCGGAATAAATACAGCTATTGATGAGGACTCTATGTTCTATGATAACACAGCAGGTACTATATTTTCAGCTGATTCAGATGCAGAAACTGGTAATACAAAAGCTGCACAGAAAACTGCTAAAAAGTCACAGAAAGAAAAAAATAGTGGAAAGCCTGTAAAAAATAAAAAGCCAATCCTTATTGTTGTGGGTGTTATTGTAGCTGTAGCGGCACTGATAGGTGTGTATTTTTTGATACAGAATTTTGTTCCGGATGACACAGGTGATACCACTGCGACATACCCTACTGACGAAAACGGTGAGCAGTATGCAGTAGACCTTAAGGGTAACAAAATTGATTCTGAAAAAGATAAAGACGGAAATATACTTAGTGCAGGTGTTGAAGAGCTTATAAGCCACGTACCTGCTGATATTAAAACGGTAGAGGTTACAAATGAACACGGAACTTTTGAGATTTCTGCTGAAACTCCTACCGAAAAAACAACAGATGCAGACGGAAAAGAAACAACCAGTACAGGTGAAACTGTTTATACTCTTAAGGGATATGAGGATGCACCCCTTGCTTCAGGTATGCCAGATGCAGTTGCAAATGATGCCGCTGCGGTAACAACAACAAATATTGTTGATATTACAGGTGCAAATCCTGAGGAATATGGTCTTAAAGAGCCTCGTGCTACTGCTAAAGTAACATTTACTAACGGCAACACCAGAACAATTACTGTTGGTAATGATGCACCAAGTGATGCAGGTACATACATTATGGTAAATGGTGACAAGGCAATTTATCTTGTATCAACAGATGCCGTTGACGCATTTCTCTATAAAACTATGGCATTACTTGACACCACAGTTACCGAAGCGGCAGGAGATGATGGTAGTTCAGCTCCTGAAAGTGTAAAAATCAGTGGAACAAATTTTGGTAAAACTATGGAATTTGTTCCTAATGATGATACAACGGTATCAACCGCATATTATAAGATGACTTCTCCGGTGGAGTGTTTTGTAAATGTTACGAATGGATCTACCGTACTGGAGTCTTTAAGTTCAGTATCAGCTGACGAGGTTATTGCATATAAGCCAGATGAAAAGACTCTTGCTAATTATGGAATTAACACAGAAGAACCTTATGCGGAGATCAATGCAAAGTTTTCAGACACAACAGTTCATCTTTATGCAGCAAAGCCTGTTCTTAATAGTACAGACAGTAGTGATGAAAGTTCTTCTCAAACATCTACAAGCTCAACATATATTTATAGCCCTGACAAAAAGATGCTGTTCTCTGTTACAACATCAAGGGTAGCTTGGGTTACTACTTCTTATGAGGATATGGTGTTTGAGTATGTAATGAAACCGGATCTTACATCTATTAAAACTATTGATGTAACCGTAGGCGGAAAGACATATTCCTTTGATATTTCTACAAAAACCAATACTGATGAAGAGGGCAATGAAACCTCAACAACCGTTGTAAAGTGTGGTGATAAGACGATTGAGACAGAAAAATTTGATATTTTCTTCCAGAATCTTGAATCAGCACAGGTTAACAGTGTGAAGAGTGGAAATGTTAGTGGAAATGCAGAACTTACTGTAAAGTTTACCTATAATACAGACAAAGAGGCTGATACTTATACTTTCTATAAGGGTGATACAGGTAAGTATAATTTCTCCTTTGATGGAAGTTTGATTATAGGTGATGTATTTGATACCTACGTTGAAAAGATTGTAGAAGACACTCCTAAAATTGCGAAAGGTGAAGATGTTACTTCAATCTGATAATACTAAAGGGGCTATCTCACTAGCGAAAGTGAGACAGCCCCTTTTGATGTTGTTAAAAAGATTACTTGTTTTGATAATAATTGTTAAATATTTTTATAGCTGATTCTCCGTCGGACAAAATAGAAGCCTTAAGTTCAACAATACTGTTGAACTTTTTTTCACCTCTTATAAAATCAAGAATTTCAAATTCAATAATTTTGCCATAAAGTTCACCACAGTTATAGCGTGGTAGCCAGGTTTCTGCAAGAGGGGCATCTGAACCAACGGTTGGTTTAATACCTATATTGGTTACACCACAAACTTTTGTACCGTTATCCATAATTACTGCTGTCGCATAAACACCAAAGCGAGGCAGTATAAGATTTTCCGGTATAGGCTGATTAAAAGTAGGGGTTCCCATACGTCTACCTAACTGTTTGCCTTTGCAAACGGGTAATTTGTAGGAATACTCTCTGCCAAGCATTTTTGTAACGTCAGAAATTCTGCCCTGCTTCATATAATGCCGTATTCTGGTGGAGCTTATGGGTTCGTCATTGAACATTGCAGGAGGTAGTGCCACTACTTCGATATTGTGATTTGAGCATAGATCTCGCATAACTTCGCTGTTGGCAACACCGCCACTGCCAAAGTGATAATTAAATCCACAGTACACACGTTTAGCATTAAGCTGATTATGAAGTATTTCTGTAACGAACTCTTCGGCCGAAACATTCATAATACTTTCAAAATCCAGATTGAACAGATGCTCAACTCCCAGTTTTTCGATAAATGAATTTTTTGTAGGGTTATCTAGTAAGTAAGGAACCTTTTTACCTGTAAGCACACAGGTTGGATTTTGTTTAAAGGTTAATACAGATGGAGAAAGTCCTTGTTTTTTACACTTTATAGCGTTACCTATAACAAGCTGATGACCTGTGTGAAGTCCATCAAAATGCCCCAGAGCCACAGCAGTAGGACATTCCAGTTTTTCTATTTTATTGTATATTATCATTTTTCAACCTCATGCTTTACTTTGTTGTTTTTAAATAACACTCTCATTTCCAATACAGATATAATCACAGAAAGTACAATAAGAGATATATCTATAATACAGAAGGTGTCATAACTTTGTTGTAAAAGCTGTTTAGGGGGGGTACTTTCCATAGTAACAAAGGCTGTCAGAGCTTTAAAGATGTTATTTTCTGTGTGCAATACTGTACCGGTAGATGAGAGTTCAACATTAATTGCAAATGTGAATAAAACGCTTATCAACAGCAAAATAAGAAATACACCTGTAAATAAAGGTTTTTTTGGATTATTAAATATATAAAGAAATGCTGTTGCTATAAGTACAGCAGACACAATTATTATCAATATGGGGCTTACAACCATTGTTAATACCTGCCTTTACAAAATTACATTAATTATACCATATTATATAGGTTTATAAAATACCTTTTTTTAAAAGCATTGCAGTTTTAAGTACAGCTGTTTGAGTTTTACTGTCTTTTATTTTGTTGTTAAGCACCATTTCTACTGCGTCATCTATATGAATGGTTTCTACTTTCAAAAATTCGTCTTCATCAGGACAAACATCTCCTATAGAATCTATACGGCAGAAGTAGAGGTAAATAATTTCAGCACAATATCCGGGAGAAGGGTAAAGCTCACCCAAAAATTTATAATCCTTGCCGATTGCTCCAACTTCTTCTTTTAGCTCTCTTATGCCATTTTCCAAAGGAGTTGAGCCCTTTTCCAGTTTTCCGGCAGGAAGTTCAAGTACAACCTCGTGATAAGGATACCTGTATTGGTGTACAAAATATAGACGATCTTTGTCATCTAAAGCCGCTATGCAAACGCCACCGGGATGTCCTACAACTTCTCGTGTTGATGTGTGTCCGTTGGGGAGTTCAATTTTATCAAAGGTAACGTGAATTACTCTACCATCAAAAATATTTTCACTGGTTAAGGTTTTTTCATAAAGTTCCATATTATTTCCATCCTTTATATGATAAATATATATTGATAATCATAGATATTAGATATGTGAGGAGTGATATAATGTACCACAGTAGTTTTGAAGAAAAATTTGCTGAAAAATGTGATGAAAGTCTGCGTAATAGCCTTAAAAATGCGATAACTGATTCTTTCTTTTTTGTTAATACGGGGGTTATTGGTAGAAGTGTTTTAAATCGTCCCATAGACTGCTACACCATAGGAAATAAGCCCGAAAAGATTTTTCTTTGTGGGGGTATACACGGTATGGAATGGATAACATCTCACATTCTTTATATGTTTATTATAAATATTAGTTATTCAATAATCAACCATAAACCTATATTAAACGAAAAATTGTGGGAATATTTTACTAAAAAATCTCTGGTGGTTGTTCCTTGTGTTAACCCTGATGGTGTGGAAATAAGCATAAACGGTAGCAGTTCGGCAAAGTCCTTGAAGAAGTTTGTTGAAAAAATAAGTGCTGGTGATACCTTACACTGGCAAAGTAATGCCCTGGGTGTAGATATAAACCATAATTTTAACGCAGGCTGGAGTGCGGTTAAGGAAAAGGAAGTTGCAATGGGGATTACTTCTCCTGCAAAAACAAGGTATGGTGGTGAATATCCGGAGAACCAACCTGAATCCATAGCGTTAACAGAATTTTGCAGAAATAATCGTGTCTCTGCCGTTGTTGCATTTCATAGCCAGGGGGAGGAAATTTACTGGAACTATGGAAAAAATACTCCTACAAAAAGCCTCAAAATAGCAAATGAAATGGCAAAACTCAGTGGATATACTGTTGCAGAACCGGAAGATATAGCAGTAGGAGGTGGCTTTAAGGATTGGGTAATAGAAGAATTGCACATTCCTGCTTTTACCATAGAGGTTGGTAAAGGTAAAAATCCTCTTGATATATCACAGCTTTTACCTATATACACGAAGATAGAAAAGATGTTGCTTTATATGTTGACAATTTAGCAATAAAAGTACTTTACAATGTGCTTGAACACAACTATGGCACAAGATATTACACAGCTGAAATTTTTTTGTTATAGATTTGTTGTTGCAAATTTTGTAATATAATGATAGAATATAGATGTTACAGAGATTGTAATAGAATATTTATTTGATTATTACTTTGTTAACTTTTATATTTGGACTCCTCCAGCAAAAAACTACAGTTACGGCTGTAGTTTTTTCATTATACTGTTATTTTGTTGAAAAATAAAAACAGCCGCACAATTTATATGTGCGGCATCATTTTTAATGAAGAATTATTATATAAAAGACATAATAATTGCAATAAACTTACTGTATTGAACAATCGAGGTATTCGTCTAATTCTTGCTCTTCTTTCTTTTTCTTCTTTTCCTTAATTACCAAAAGAGCTGTTATAGTAGCTATAATAGCTGTAAGTGTTGCAACAGCCGAAATGATTATCATCAATTTGCTAGGGCAGTCCATACTCTTTTTCTTCATTATAATTACCTCCCGATTCTTATATCTACACAAAATGTACAATATTATAATAACCAAAATAATTATAAATGTCAATCAATTTTTTATCAACAAAATATACAATGTTGCACAAATAAAAAAAGAACCCTGACACTTAGTCGTGGCTCTTTTTGTAAGCTGTTTAAAACACCTTATTAATTTTTATTCTCAAGATTGTGCTGAATTAAGCTGATGCGTTTAGCTTGCGAGCTAGTGCAGACTTGCTTCTAGCAGCAGTGTTCTTGTGAAGAATACCCTTGCTAACTGCAGTGTCAATCTTCTTAACAGCTAGACGAACAGCCTCTGCCTTGTCGGCTGAGTTTGTGTCAATAGCAACGTAAGCGTTTTTAACTGATGTTCTTAGAGCTGACTTGAAAGCCTTGTTTCTTGCATTTTTTGTAGCAGTAACCTTAACTCTCTTCTTAGCTGACTTAATGTTTGGCATCTAGTGCACCTCCTCTAACCATACTCATGTACTAATTATATTAGCATTATTTTTGATGAATTTCAAGTGTTTTTTGAAAAAAATAAAAATAAACTGACATTTTTATAATAAATATATGTTATGCCTCAGTTTTTAAACGGATTTGTTAAAAATATACATATAATTATTTCTATTTTCTGAAATTTCAGTGTGCAGTGGTTAGGGCTTGTTTGAAAATA
>JAXJXA010000153.1:0-1692 GCA_036307745.1 Acutalibacteraceae bacterium
GAAAGGATGATTATTATGAATATTTTAGAAGGTAAGCTAGTAGCAGAAGGTTTAAAAATTGGTATTGTTGTAGGAAGATTTAATGAATTTATCGGTTCTAAACTTCTTAGTGGTTGTGTAGACGGTTTGATTCGTCATGGTGTTAATGACAGTGATATTGATGTTGCGTGGGTTCCGGGAGCTTTTGAAATTCCTGTAATAGCTAAAAAAATGGCAGAAAGCAAAAAGTACGATGCAGTTATTTGTCTTGGTGCAGTTATCAAAGGTGCAACATCACATTATGACTATGTTTGTGCAGAAGTTTCAAAGGGTATTGCAACGGTTTCTATGAATACAGGTGTTCCTGTTATGTTTGGTGTGGTTACTACCGATACAATTCAACAGGCTATTGAAAGAGCAGGTACAAAAGCTGGTAACAAGGGCTATGATTGTGCTGTAAGTGCTATAGAAATGGCTAATCTGATTAAAAATATGAAGTAATAAAATATATCTTCAATCAACAAAATCTGATGCAATTTGTTTAATAATTGTATCAGATTTTTGTTATTTTGGTTGAATAATTGCTTATTTTGGAATAAAACTATATATACTTCCATAGAAAATTAATTATATAGATACAAAAAAATACCTTTCTATTGTGCGAAATGCACAAAGCTGGTATAGTATTTTCTATATTTAAAAGATAAATACTTTTTACAAATTAATTGTAAATAATTTATAAATATGTTAGAATATTTTAAGGATATATAGGCAATAATGTGCAGTGCTGATGGCACTGGAGGTACTTATGTACAAAAAATTAATAATAGGAGCATTAACTGTTATGTTTACTTTTTCCAATGTGTTTTGTACGTTGAATGTTTCGGCGGAGGAAAATGCCTCGGCTAAAGCCAAAGAACTTGATAAACTTGCATATAGTGGTGACGATTTGGGTGCGATTTATACACCAGAAAGTACTACTTTTAAAGTATGGTCACCAACAGCGAGCGAAGTTAGTCTTAATCTTTACAAAACAGGCAGTGATAATGAGGATGGAGCCGAGAAGCTTGACTCCTCAGCAATGAATTATAATGAAACAAATGGTGTGTGGAGCATTACCGTTGAGGGTGATCTTAAAAATGTTTATTACACATACTCTGTGAAAAATGGTGACACCGTAAATGAAACTGTTGATATTTATGCTAAAGCGGCAGGTGTTAATGGTAATAGAGGTATGGTTGTTGACCTTGACAGTACAGATCCGGAAAACTGGGATAGCGATAAGCGAGTGTTACCTGATAGTTCCACGGAAGCTATTGTGTGGGAAGTTCATGTAAGAGATTTTTCTAATCAAAGCAGTAGCGGAATAAGTGAAGAGCATAGAGGAAAATTTTTGGCGTTTACTGAGGATGGAACAGTTCTTGAGGGAAGTGATACTACATCGACAGGAATTGATTATCTGAAAAAACTTGGTGTTACACACGTTCAGATTAATCCTTTTTATGACTTTGGTTCTATTGATGAAACAAAGCCTAATAGTGATGATTATAACTGGGGATATGACCCTAAGAACTATAATGTCCCAGAGGGAAGTTATTCAACTAATCCTTATGATGGTAATGTAAGAATTAATGAAGCAAAGCAAATGATTCAGGCTTTGCATAATGCAGGTATTGGTGTTATTATGGACGTAGTTTATAATCATACCTATAC
>JAXJXA010000154.1:0-2172 GCA_036307745.1 Acutalibacteraceae bacterium
AGATGTAAAATTAATTATATTTTTATATTTTGTGTTTTATCTGTATAAAATTTGCGTTTTACTGGCTTTAAAGTCTTTCATAAACTGTAAAAGTAAACGCAGAAAAGTTTAAGGAGGCAAATTAAAGCTGAGTATGAAAAAAAAGATAGGTAAAATATTGAAGATGATTACCTCGGTGTTGGTTGCAGTAATTGTTCTTTTTGCTGTATTACTTGTAGGTGTTCGCTTGTTTGGTTTGCAGGTATATACAGTTCTTTCTGGTTCTATGGAGCCAGCTTATAAAACAGGATCTTTAATTTATGTCAAACATATAGAGCCTTCAGAGTTAGAAGTAGGCGATGTTATTACTTTTAAATTGTCAGAAAATACAACAGCAACTCACCGAATTATTGAGATTGTTTCTAACGAAGAAAAAGGTAACAATATTTCTTTTAAAACTAAAGGAGATGCAAACAATATTCCTGATTCTTCTTTGGTTGATACTGACAGTGTAATAGGAACACCAATTTTTACTATTCCATATCTTGGGTATATAGCAAACTTTATCCAAAAACCACCGGGTATGTATATTGCAATTATTTCAAGTGTAGTGCTTATTTTACTTGTATTTTTTGTGGATACATTTACAAGCGATGAGGAAGAAATAAAAGAAACAAAAGAATAAAGTTCGTTGAAATAAATTTTGCTAAAAGGAGGTTATCACATTGCAAACAAAGAGTAAAGCATTGATCCTTTTGTTATGTGCAATGTTGCTTGTTGTATCGACTGTATTTGGTACGATTGCCTATCTTACATCAGAAGATAAAGCAGTTAATACCTTTACTGTAGGAAATGTATCTATAAAACTGGATGAAGCAGATGTAAATCTTGATGGAACTCCTATAGAAGGTGCTGACCGTGTAGATGGGAACGAATATCATCTTATTCCTGGTCAAACTTATATAAAAGACCCTACAGTTACAGTTCTTGAAGGTAGCGAAAATTCATATATTCGTATGCTTGTTACAATCAATAAAATTAGCGAACTCAAGTTGGCTTTAGGTGATGACTTTCTACCGGAAAATTATGTTACAGGTTGGGACAGTTCTATATGGAGCTGTGTTGCAAATACTGATAACGGTGATAATACAATTACATATGAATTTCGTTATTATAAAACTGTAGATACTTTTAATACTGACGCTGATATTGTGCTTGAACCACTGTTTAAGTCTTTTACACTTCCGGGTGAGATAACGGGTGAAGAACTTGCAAAGATATCAAACCTTGAGATTACTGTAGTAGCTAATGCAATTCAGTCATTAGGATTTGATGATGCGGATACTGCATGGGTAGCTTTTGATGAACAGATGAATAAATAAACTAAATGGATCTTGATACGGATGAAATATTAAAATATATTTTAATCTGTTAGAACATAAAAATTAAATTTTTAAAATTAATTAAAGAAAGGAGGAGCACGCAAATGTGTGACAATAAGAATGTTGGTAAAAGTATAAAAAGAGGTGATTTTAAAGCCAAAACTTTAATGATGATTTTGGCTGTTACTCTTATTATATGTGGTATTGTAGGCGGTACAGTTGCATGGTTGATTGATAAAACCGCTCCTGTAGTTAATACCTTTACATATGGTGATATTAATATCACACTTGAAGAAACTGACACAGGCGACGGTGATGGTGACCTTACCACTAATACTTATACAATGATACCTGGTAACACAATTATTAAAGACCCTGAAGTAACAGTTCTTGCAGATAGTGAAGATTCATGGCTGTTTGTAAAGCTGGATAAGTCTACTGATCCTAATTTCGATACATTTATGGAGTATGAAATGGCAGACGGTTGGATATCTCTTGATGGTGTTGACGGTGTTTATTATCGTGAAGTAACAAAAACAGACAGTAATGTAGAATATACAGTTATAAAGAATAATACTGTTACTGTAAAGGGCGATGTTACTAAAGAGATGTTTAACGCTCTTACTACTTATCCAACACTTACAGTTACTGCTTATGCTGTACAGCGTGATAGTGACATTGATGCGATTGATACAGCAAGTGAGGCTTGGGCTTTGATTAAAAATTAAAGCTGATGCTATTTAATACTAGGGACTGTTTGAAAAATCAAAAGCACTGTCTATTTTGCCCCAAAGCGGTGCTTTCTACGTTA
>JAXJXA010000155.1:0-3850 GCA_036307745.1 Acutalibacteraceae bacterium
TAGACAGTGCTTTTGATTTTTCAAACAGCCCCTAGTATGAAAAGTTAATTATCAGATTATACAAAAAACAGGACGCGTTGCTTTGGGACCCGCTCCAAAAAGTTAGACCGAAAAAACTAACTTTTGGAGGTTGGGTCATTTGAACTGTCCTGTTTTTTTGTTGTATTTTTTATTTGTTTTGATGTGCCTTTACTTTAACCTTTTTAGTTATTGATTCGGAGTTTTGAGTTTCAGCTTGAAGGTTTTCCTTTGCAACAGAAAGCATAAGTTTAATTCTGTTTTCCTGATTAACTCTTGTTGCACCTGGATCATAATCTATTGCAACAATATTTGCTTTAGGATTGATTTCCTTTATCTTTCTTATCATACCTTTACCGCATATATGGTTAGGTAAACAACCAAATGGTTGTGTACATACAATGTTTGGATATCCACTCTCGGCAAGCTCCAGCATTTCACTTGTAAGAAGCCAGCCTTCGCCCATTTTGTTTCCAAGTCCAATAACACCATCTACCAAACTTTTAAGATGGCTGTATTTTCCGGGTGGATTAAAACCGTGTTTAACAGCACATTCAATAATCAGATTTTCCATTTTCTCAAGGTATTTATATGCCTTGAAAAGTACATTGTATTTTATTTTGCTACCACCGTAAAGTTCAATATCCTGAAGACGGTTATCCAGCTTAAATAATGCAAATCCCATAATACCCGGAACACAAACTTCGCAATCCTGTTCATTTAGAAATGCTTCCAGATTATTGTTTCCAAGTGGAGCATATTTAACATAAATTTCGCCAACTACACCAACTTTAACTTTTGGTACAATGTTACGTTCAATGTTTGAAAATGACTTTGCTATATCATCAAGATTTTGACGTTGTTGTTCAAGTTTAAAGCCTCTGCCTTCTTTATATTGTCCTACAATATTTTCAATCCAGCTGTCAACAAGTGCCATACTCTCGCCTTTGTTAACCTCATATGGTTTTGTCTGATTGCTCAAAAGCATTAAAGTATCTCCATATACAAGAGCACCAATTAATTTTCTTGCTATTGAAAGAGTAAGACCAAATCCTGGATTGCTTTCAAGTCCTGAGATATTCAGCGAGATAACAGGAACAAACTCCAAACCTGCTTTTTTAAGTGCTTTTCTAAGTAAATGGATGTAATTTGATGCTCTGCAACCGCCACCTGTCTGTGTAATCATAAGTGCAGTTTTGTGAACATCATATTTACCGCTTTGTAATGCATGAATGAACTGTCCTATAACCAGCAGTGCAGGGTAGCAGGTGTCATTATGTACATATTTTAATCCCACTTGTGCGATTTCAGGACCATCTGTTTCCAGTAGTTCTGTATCATAGCCGTATTCGTCAAATACACGCTTCATCAGTCTGAACTGAATAGATGCCATCTGAGGCAGTAGAATTTTATATTCTTTTTTCATTTCTTTTGTAAACAGTAATCTGCCTGTTTTATCATATTTCAAAGTAGCCATAAAATTCTCCGTATTTCTTTTTGTGTGATTATTTATTCTTTTTATCTTTTTGTTCTGCAATAGCTGCCAGCAAACTTCTCAGCCTGATTTTTACTGCACCAAGATTGGTTATTTCATCTATCTTAATCTGGGTATAAATCTTACCTTCGGATTCAAGAATATCTCTTACCTCGTCAGTAGTAATAGCATCTACACCACATCCGAATGAAACGAGCTGGACAAGGTTAATATCGTCGCATTGTGCTATGTAATGTGCCGCTGAGTAAAGTCTTGCGTGATATGTCCACTGATTAAGTACAGTGGTTTTGAATTTCTCTACCTTATCACTTACAACATCTTCGGATATAATAGCTACGCCAAAGCTGGATATAAGTTTGTCGATACCTTTGTTTATTTCGGGGTCAACGTGATATGGTCTGCCTGCAAGTACGATAATCTCCTTGCCTTCAGTGCGTGCTTGCTGTATAATTGCTTCGCCTCTGGCCTTAATTTTAGCCATATGACGGTCATATTCAACATATGCCTGCTTTGCGGCATTCTTAACTTCTTTTAAAGTCAAGTCATTAAAGTATTTGCTTAATGACTCAAAAGCCTTTTTAGGAAAGTCCTTTTTACGGTGTATTCCGAAATAATCATTAATAAATGTTATCTTTTTAACATCTTTCATATTTGTTTTAATTACCTCTGAATAATAGGCAACGACAGGGCAGTTGTAGTGATTATCGCTCTTACCCTCGTCAAAATTATATGAAAGACAAGGATAGAATATAGTATCTATACCATTATCAATAAGTGTCTGAACGTGACCATGCATCAACTTTGCAGGATAACAAACGGTATCAGAAGGAATTGTCTGTTGACCTTTTGCGTATATCTTGCTGTCAGAAACAGGAGAAGTGTGTACTTCAAATCCAAGCTCTGTAAAAAAGGCATACCAGAATGGCAATAGTTCATATATGTTAAGTCCCATAGGCAAGCCAATTTTGCCACGTTTTCCTTCTTTTGGCTTATACTCTTGTAACAGCTTTAATTTATATTCATAAATATTAAGAGCTTCGTTAGGAGTCTTTTTAGTAATTGGCTTTTCACAACGGTTTCCACCTATAAAACGTCTGCCGTCAGAAAATTTATTTACTGTAAGGCGACAGTTATTACTACAACCGCCACAGTTTACAACTTTAATTTCGTGTACGAAATTTTTAAGTTGTTCTATATTTACAATGGTGCTGTTACCGCCGGTGTATTTTGATTGTGCATAAAGTGCAGCACCATAAGCTCCCATAAGAGCCGAAATTGCAGGTCTAACCACATTAACACCCATTTCCTGCTCAAAAGCACGTAGTACAGCATTATTCAGGAATGTACCACCCTGTACTACAATTTTTGTGCCTAGCTTTGATGGATCAGAAATTCTTATTACCTTATACAGTGCATTTTTTACAACACTTAACGAAAGTCCTGCTGAAATATCTTCTATTGTTGCACCGTCTTTCTGTGCCTGCTTTACTGAGCTGTTCATAAATACAGTACAGCGTGAGCCTAAATCTACAGGTTGTTTTGCAAAAAGACCTAGTTGTGAAAATTCTTCTATACTATATCCGAGTGCGTTGGCAAATGTTTGCAAGAAAGAGCCACAACCTGATGAGCAAGCCTCGTTAAGGAATATGTTGTCAATAGCTTTGTTATGTATTTTAAAACATTTAATATCTTGTCCGCCAATGTCTATAATAAATTCAACATCTGGCATAAAACTTTTTGCGGCGGTAAAGTGTGCTACGGTTTCAACTATACCATAGTCAGCCATAAATGCGTTTTTTATGATTTCTTCACCGTAACCGGTAACAGCTGATGAGGCGATCTGAATATCAGGTTTCTGAGAATATAATTCTTCAAGAAAATCCTTTATAATAGGTACAGGGTTACCACTATTGGGTAGGTAGCGTGATGTAAGAAGTTCACCGTTTTCTCCCATTACCACAGCCTTAACTGTAGTAGAGCCTGCATCTATTCCTATAAAGGTTTTACCATTGTAACTTGGTAAATCACCTGTTTCTACCTGTGCTTTTGAATGACGTTCTTTAAACTCATCGTATTCTTTTTGATTTTTGAACAAAGGAGGATTAAATGCAAAATTTCCGCTTCCCTTATATTCATTTATTGCTTTGCTAATTTTATCAAAATTAACAGTATTTTCTGCACATAGAGCTGCACCACAGGCAACATAATACAGAGAGTTTTCAGGACATATACCTGTAGTGTTTAGTACTTTGTCGAATCGCTTTCTTAGCTGTTCCATAAATGTTAAAGGACCACCAAGGTATACAACCTGACCTTCGATTTCTCTGCCCTGAGCCA
>JAXJXA010000156.1:0-3661 GCA_036307745.1 Acutalibacteraceae bacterium
CAGACACAGGTACGTACAGCGTTAGGCTCATTTTTATTCAAAGGTGACGATGTTTTTAAGGAACTTTCTACATTTAGCGGTGGCGAACGTGCAAGGGTAGCACTTTTAAAGTTAATGCTTGCAGGAGGTAATTTCCTGCTTTTGGACGAACCTACAAATCATCTTGACACAGGCTCAAGAGAAGCACTGGAAAACACCCTGAATGAATATGAAGGCACACTGCTCATTATCTCCCACGACAGATATTTTATAAACAAACTTGCTGACAGAATTCTTTATCTGGATAAAAATGGTATAACAGAATATCTCGGCAATTACGATTATTTTTCAGAAAAATATAAAGAGAAAACAACTGACTTAAATACCAACAAACCTAAATCTGAAGAAAAGACCAAAACAAACGAATATAAACAACGTAAAGAACAGCAATCAAATCTAAGAAAGTTGAAAACACGCATAAGAAAATGTGAAGAAGAAATGGCAGAGCTTGACGAGTTAGAAGAAAACTTACAGCAAGAACTTTCAAGTGAAGAGGTAACAAATGATTTTGAACAATTAGTTCAGCTTACAACATCGCTTGAACAATGTCAACAGCGTAAAGACGAAATTTACGAGGAATGGGAAGAACTTCAAATGCAGGTTGAAGAAATGGAAAGTAGTATATAAACAGATCTAACTTTGACATAAGAGGTAATATTATGATAAGAAGTGCCACTTTAGAAGAAGCAGAAAAAGTGAACGAAATTAGAGAACAAGTTTTGCAGGTTCAAGTAAATGGAAGAAGAGATATATTCAAAAGCTGTTTCAATAATGATCTGAAAAACTATATTTACAAATTTTATGAAAATGAAAATGCTGATGTTCTTATTTGTGAACGAGATAGAATAATCTGTGGCTTTGCCTGCGTTGAATTTGTAAACAAACCCGAATCTCCATATTCTTACAGTAGAAAATATTTTCACATTGAAGAATTCGGTGTACATAAAAATTGTCGCCGTCAAGGTGTTGGTACAGAATTATTTGAATATATAAAACAACTTGCAAATAAAAATGGTTATACACGTCTTGAGCTTGATATGTGGGAATTCAATACAGGTGCTTTGAAGTTTTATGAATCAGTAGGATTTAAAACCTATCGAAGATATATGGAGATAGAAAAATAACTTTCTCTATAATACAAAAATATACCCTTAATAAAATCACAAATTATAGAATTATTCAACTTAAAAAGCAACCAACCCAGCCAAGTGTTTTTATGCGTATAAAAATAGAACAAACTCCTGATTTTCTGCAAAATATAGAAAAAATTAAAAATCCTTTGAAATTTCGCCTGAAAACAAAAAAATCCCTTGACAATTTGACGTCAAAGGACTATACTTATAAAATGCAACATAATGGCAAAAAGTATCCATTTAGGTTTTACAACGAATGAATATTATCACAGATTTTCTAAAAAATCAATAGTTTTTTTAAGAAAATTTTATGCCATCTATTTAGAGAGTATGTATATTTTATTGTATACATTTCTCTGTAAAGTATAAAATTAATTGCGGACTAAATTTTATGAACGGAGTGATACGCCTATGGTAAATGTCAAGCCTGTAAAACTTGGTAGAGCCGAAAGAATGTCTTTCGCTAAAATTGACGAAGTTATTGAAATGCCAAATCTTATTGAGATTCAAAAGAACTCATATCAGTGGTTTTTAACCGAAGGGCTGAAAGAAGTTTTCAAAGATGTTTCAGGCATTACTAACCATGCAGGAACATATGTATTGGATTTTATTGACTACACACTAGATGTTGACCACCCTAACTACAGCGTTAAAGAGTGTAAAGAAAGGGACGCAACATATGCTGCACCTTTAAGGGTTACTGCAACATTGACAAACACCGAAACAGGTGAAATTAAAAAGTCAAATGTTTTTATGGGTGATTTCCCACTTATGACACCAAGCGGTACCTTTGTTATTAACGGTGCAGAAAGAGTTATAGTATCACAGCTTGTAAGATCTCCTGGCGTATACTACAAAATGGAGTATGATAAAACCTCCAAGAAAATGTTCAGCTCAACCGTTATTCCTAACAGAGGTGCGTGGCTTGAGTACGAAAACGATCTTAATGACGTTTTCTATGTTCGTATTGATAAAAACAGAAAAATTCCTATAACTGTATTTATCAGAGCTTTGGGATTGGGTACAGATGCTCAAATTCTTGATCATTTTGGTGAAGACGAAAGAATTCGTGCCACACTTGAAAAAGACCCTTGCCACAATACAGAAGAGGCTTTACTTGAAGTTTACAAAAAGCAAAGACCCGGCGAGCCCCCTGTTCTGGAGAATGCTCAGAATCACTTATTTGGTCTGTTCTTTGATACAAGAAGATACGATATGTCAAGGGTTGGACGTTACAAGTACAACAAAAAGTTGGGCATTGCTTCAAGACTTACAGAGAAGAAACTGGCTGAACCTATTGCAAACCCTCGCACAGGCGAACTTATGGCTATGCCTGATGATGTTATAAGCAAAGAGCTTGCACTTGAAATTGAGAATGCAGGTGTAAAAGAGGCCTATGTATATGACGCTGAGGGTGCAAAAGTAAAAATACTTGCTAACGGTATGGTTGACATAAGCAAGTATGTTGACTTTGATGCAGAGGTTGAGTGTAACATTAACGAAAAGGTTTCCTTTGATGTTCTTGTTGAAATTCTTGACGCTTGTGGTGATGATGTTGCCGCTTTGAAAGACCAGCTAAAAAGAAGACGTAGTGACCTTATTCCTAATATAATTACTATTGATGATATTTTTGCAACAATCAACTATATGAACAACCTTGCACACGGTATAGGTCTTACAGATGATATCGACCATCTGGGTAATCGTCGTATCCGTTGCGTTGGTGAATTGTTGCAAAATCAATTCAGAATAGGTTTTTCAAGACTTGAAAGAGTTATCAGAGAGAGAATGACTCTTAACGCTCAGGATATTGAGGGACTTACACCTAATAACCTTATTAATATTCGTCCTGTAACAGCGGCAATTAAAGAGTTCTTCGGCTCCTCACCTTTGTCACAGTTTATGGATCAAACAAATCCTCTTGCTGAACTTACACATAAGAGAAGACTTTCAGCACTTGGTCCTGGCGGTTTGTCAAGAGATAGAGCAGGATTTGAAGTTCGTGACGTTCACTACAGCCACTATGGTCGTATGTGTCCTATTGAAACACCAGAAGGTCCTAACATCGGTTTGATTTCATATCTTGCAACCTTTGCAAAAATCAACGAGTACGGCTTTATCGAAGCTCCTTTCCGTAAAGTAGATAAAGATACAGGCATTGTAACAGACGAAGTTGTTTATATGACAGCAGATGTAGAAGATAACTACATTGTTGCACAGGCTAATGTACCTTTGGACAGCGAAGGTAGATTTAAAAATCCTGTTATCAACGGTAGATTCAGAGATGAATTCGTTGAACTTGATCGTGAACGCTTTGACTATATGGATGTTTCTCCTCGAATGGTTGTATCAGTTGCTACTGCTATGATTCCATTCCTTGAAAACGACGACGCAAACCGTGCGTTGATGGGTTCTAATATGCAACGTCAGGCTGTGCCTCTACTTGTAACAGAGTCTCCTATCGTTGGTACAGGTATGGAATATAAGGC
>JAXJXA010000157.1:0-3181 GCA_036307745.1 Acutalibacteraceae bacterium
ATTGGTGCTGGCGGACTTGATGTTGCTGTTGCTATGGGTGGCGGTGCTTACTACATTACAATGCCTAAAATGGTTAGAATTAATCTTACAGGAAAATTACAGCCCTGGGTATCTGCTAAAGATGTTATTCTTGAGGTACTTAAGATTATGTCTGTTAAGGGTGGCGTAGGAAAGATTGTAGAGTACGGCGGAGAGGGTGTTAAGACCCTTACTGTTCCTGAGCGTGCTACTATTACTAATATGGGTGCAGAACTTGGTGCTACTACTTCTATCTTCCCTTCTGATGAAGTTACAAAGTCATTCCTTAAGGCTCAAGGCAGAGAAAACGACTGGTGTGAGCTTTCAGCTGATGCTGATGCAGTTTATGATGAGGTTATTGATATCAATCTTTCTGAGCTTGTTCCTATGGCTGCCTGTCCTCATAGTCCTGATAACATTAAGACTATAGAAGAAATCGGCCCTCAAGTTGTTGATCAAGTTTGTATTGGTTCTTGTACAAACTCATCATATCTTGACCTTATGAGAGTTGCTGCTATTCTAAAAGGCAAAACAGTCGCAGAAAATGTTTCTCTTTCTATTGCTCCAGGTTCAAAGCAGGTTTATAATATGCTTGCACTTAATGGTGCTTTGGGTGATTTGATTGCAGCAGGTGCAAGAATTCTTGAATGTGCTTGTGGTCCTTGTATCGGTATGGGACAGTCACCAAACTCAAAGGGTATCTCTTTGAGAACTTTCAATAGAAACTTTAAGGGACGTTCAGGAACAGCTGATGGACAGATTTATCTTGTATCACCAGAAACAGCAGCCGCTTCTGCACTTGCAGGTGTATTCTGCGACCCCAGAACACTTGGTGATGAAGTTAAGATTGAGCTACCTGAATCATTCCTTGTTAACGATAATATGGTTGCTGCTCCTGTTCCTGCTGAAGCAATGGACAGCGTTGAAGTTTTACGTGGACCAAATATTAAGCCTTACCCCGCTACATATCCTCTTGAGGATTCAATAGAGGCTAAATGCTCACTAAAGGTTGAAGATAACATTACAACAGACCACATTATGCCTGCCGGTGCAAAGATTCTTCCTTTACGCTCCAATATTCCTGCTATCTCTGAACATTGCTTTACAGTATGCGATAAAGAATTTCCTGCAAGAGCTAAAGCTATGGGCAAAAGCATTATAGTTGGTGGCGAAAACTACGGTCAGGGCTCTTCAAGAGAGCACGCTGCCCTGGCTCCACTATACCTTGGTGTTAAGGCTGTTCTTGTTAAGAGCTTTGCAAGAATTCACAGAGCAAATCTTATCAATGCCGGTATTATTCCTCTTACATTTGAAAACGAGGCTGATTATGACAGTATCAATCTCAATGACGAGCTTGTTATACCTGATGTTAAGAAGTGTATTATTGAAGGTAAAGATATTGTTATTGAAAACAAAACAAACGGTAAAACAATCATTGCAAAATGCGAGCTTTCTGAAAGAACAAAAGACATCATTATCGCAGGCGGTTTGTTAAACTACACAAGAGAAAATTCTTAATTTTCTAAAAATAATTACCCGTTTAATTGATATTAAACGGGTAATATTATAATAACAACTGAGTAAAGGAGAACCTTATTATGGCTAAAATTGAAATGACCACCCCATTGGTTGAGATGGACGGCGACGAAATGACAAGAATAATATGGAAGATGATTAAGGATATCTTAATCTACCCATATGTTAATCTAAAAACAGAATATTATGACTTGGGACTGGAATACAGAAACGAAACAAACGACCAGGTTACAATCGACAGTGCAGAGGCAACTAAAAAATATGGTGTTGCTGTTAAGTGTGCTACAATTACACCAAACGCAGCAAGAATGACTGAGTATAACCTAAAAGAAATGTGGAAATCACCAAATGGTACAATCAGAGCAATGCTAGATGGTACTGTTTTCAGAAGCCCTATTATCGTTAAGGGTATTACACCATTTATTCCTACTTGGAAAAAGCCTATCTGCATTGCACGTCACGCTTATGGTGATGTTTATAAAAACTCAGAAATGGCTGTTGAAGCTGGTTCAAAGGCAGAGCTTTGTGTAACAAAGGCTGACGGTACTGAAGAAAGAAAACTTATACACAACTTTGATACAAACGGCATTATCCAGGGTATACATAATCTTGATAAAAGCATAGGTAGCTTTGCACGTTCTTGCTTTAACTATGCACTTGACCTTAAGCAGGATATTTGGTTTGCTACCAAGGATACAATCAGTAAAACTTATGATCATCGCTTTAAGGATATTTTTAATGAGATTTTCGAAACAGAATACAAAGAAAAATTTGCAGAAGCAGGTATCGAGTACTTCTATACACTAATTGATGACGCAGTAGCAAGAGTTATCCGCAGCGATGGCGGTTATATCTGGGCTTGCAAAAACTATGACGGTGATGTTATGTCAGATATGATTGCAACTGCATTTGGTAGTTTGGCTATGATGACATCTGTATTGGTATCTCCTGACGGTATCTATGAATATGAGGCTGCTCACGGAACAGTACAACGTCATTACTATAAGCATCTTAAAGGCGAAACAACATCTACAAACAGCGTAGCAACTCTATTCGCTTGGAGTGGTGCTTTAAGAAAAAGAGGCGAACTTGACGGAAACAACGCTCTGTGTGATTTTGCTGATAAACTTGAAAAAGCTACAATTACAACTATCGAAGAAGGCGTTATGACAGGTGACCTTGCATTACTTTCTACATTGCCTAACAAACAGAAAGTTGACACTGAAACTTTCCTCGTAGAAATTAATAAAAGACTTGAAAAATTGATGGCTTAATCACATAAATATCCTATGAAATCAGGTTAAAAATTTATATAAATATTGTGCTTAATTCAGTGGATATGTAATTATTTTGCTTAAATTTTTCGCAAAAAAGCACAGTTTTGCTGGACTTTTCCACGGACTGAGACCCACAGTAAATACTGTGGGTCTCGATTTTTATATTGATATTTTTTATGACTCTATCACAAATGTTGGGGTAGATAATTAAAGTTTAGGTCAAGCCTTTTCAAAGGCTTGCAGTTTCCAAAGACGGCGTCTTTGGTCGACCTCCGCAGAGGTCGAAACACCCCAAAGCCTTCCTAAAGCGCAGGAAAGGTGAAATTTTGACCGTCAAAACGGTCAAAATG
>JAXJXA010000158.1:0-3340 GCA_036307745.1 Acutalibacteraceae bacterium
ACTTGCATGTGTTAGGCATGCCGCCAGCGTTCATCCTGAGCCAGGATCAAACTCTCTAAAATAATTGTATTAAAAGTCTTTCGACTTAATAATCATCTTAAAGCTTGATGCTCAAGTTCGCTTTTCAGCGTTCGACATTTGTAGTGTTGTCTTCACTTGTAATCTTTGAGTTCACTCAAAGTAATTACGGGTTTTCTTGTTACGTTGTTTAATTTTCAAGGTCCTGTACTCTCTACTCTTAAGTAGTGAGCTTTGTTATTATATCACACTCGAGAGCCTTTGTCAACACTTTTTTTGAAATTTATTTTGTTTTCTCACTGACTTCGTCAGCAGAAAACTCAAAGAAACTCACGTTTCTTTCAAATTTCTTATTATTTTGTGTTTCGCTCTCTTTCGTGACAGCTTGTTTATTATATCAAATCAGCCTCGCTTTGTCAACACCTTTTTTAAAGTTTTTTAAGATTTTTCTAACCTGTCGTTCTCATCTTCCAAATGGACACTGCACAAGTTTAAAATTTCTTTATGATAATCTTTTGACAAGATATTCAACTAAAAACTCTACCTAATTCGGCATTTTTCGCTCCGCTGTTTTGACAGCTTTGCTATTATATCGCTTTTTTATTCCTTTGTCAATACTTTTTTGAGTTTTTTGTAATAATCAGCTATTACAGTCAAACTGTTTATTGTTGTAGGTAAATTGACTTACTATATAAAAAGCGTTAAAATAGTGTATTATAACTTGACCTACGGAGGAACTAAATTATGATTAAAAAAATACTGGCTTTGTCTATCTCTGCCACAATGGTATGTACACTGGCAGGTTGCGACATATCTTCATCTATTACAGATATAAAATCCGCATTACAAAACGAAGTTACAAACTTTCCTGTCAGCACCGGCTATGAAATTATAGAACAAGCACCTGAAGATATAGTTGTACTTGATGATAATGTTGCAGATATACTTATAGCCTGCGGATACACCGATAAAATAGTAGGTAAATCATCTGACTGTACTCAATCTGAACTCAAAGATGTAAAGAAATACGGTTCTGATAAAAATCCGGACACAAATGCCGTCAATAAACTTGATATTGATTTAATATTTGCTTCTCCTGACATTAATTATAGTGATTATGAAGCTATGAAAAATGATGGTAATATCGTTCTCAGAATAGCTACTACAAATTCAATAGAAAACTTCGATACATTATATAGTAACATTTGCAAAATTATGAGTGGTAATATTGATGGAGCTAAACTTGGAGAAGAAAAAGCAAAATATATAATTTCAGAATTAGAAAATTCTGAAAGCAACAGTGTAATTAAAGGTTGCTACCTATATAATCTTGACGGACAGAGTGCTGTTACAAATGAAATGTATGAAAATGAAATTTTATCCCTTGCAGGTGTACAAAACATCGCTACTGAATATGATAGAAACGGAAATCTTGCTATAAGTAAAATACTTGCCGCAGATAAACAAGAAGGATTTCCTTTTTATATTCTATGTGAAAAGGGATTAAAAAGTAAAATTCTTTCTGATGAAAATTTCAAAGGTACAAGTGTTGTAAATAAAAACAGAATAATCGAAATCTCCAGCGAATATCTGAGCCGACAAGGGAAAACTGCCATTGAAGGTGTAAAATATATTGAAAATACCCTCAAAACACAAAGTGTTGAAAGTGGTAAGGATATATCTGAGGACTATGGTATAACACTATTTGACGGTATATCATATACTTTAGACGAAGAAGATAGCTATGTTCTTGCAATACAAAAAAGACTTGATGACCTTGGTTATCTGCCTATTGAACCTACCGGATATTTCGGTGATTCCACTGCACAGGCTGTAAAGGATTTTCAGGTAAACAATGAACTTAACAGACGTGACGGTGTTGCAGATCAAGAAACTCTTGAAAGACTTTTTTCAACTTCAGCTTTTTCAAGAACCACTCCTGTAAAAGATAGTTCATCAGAAAATACAACAACTGAAACTCCAACAGAAATTGCAACCTTTTCAACTACAATAGTCGAATAATAAAAAACAATTATTAAACAAAAGAAAGAGAGAATTTTATGAACACATCACAGTGTAACGTATATAAAAGGTGTAGTGGCTGTCAGCTACTTAATATGACATATCCCGAACAACTCAAATGGAAACAAATTAAAGTTGAGCGTTTAATGGGAACCTTTCGAAAAGTAAACAAAATAATAGGTATGAATAATCCCTATCACTACCGAAACAAGGTTCAAACTCTTTTCCGACCTGCTAAAAGCGGAAAAATCATAACAGGTGTTTATCAATCCTCAACCAACGGTATAGTTGCTGTTGAAAGTTGTTTACTCAATAACAAAAGAGCTGACAGAATTGCCATAGCTGTAAAAACCGTTGCAAAACGTCTGGGAATAAGCATTTACTCCCCAAAAACAGGAGAAGGATTTTTAAAGTACACTTTAGTTCGCACAGCTTTTAACACCGGTGAAAATATGCTTGTAATTGTTACTGCTGATAACAAATTTCCGAAAAAAGATGAATTTATTACAGAGCTACTATCACTCTATCCCAAAATTACAACAATAGTGCAGAACATAAGCAACAGCGACAAGTTGATGTTAGGTAATAAAGAACATATTTTATACGGCAATGGAAAAATCCAGGATGTTCTTTGTGGTTGTAAATTTACAATCTCACCAAAATCCTTTTATCAGGTAAATCCACAACAAACCGAAATCCTATATAAAAAAGCAATAGAAATGGCTCAGCTCACAGGTGATGAAACTGTTATTGATGCTTACTGCGGAACAGGTACAATAGGAATTCTTGCTTCGAAATATGCCAAAAGAGTAGTTGGTGTAGAGCTTAATCCAGATGCAATAAAAGATGCAAAAGAAAATGCACAGTTTAATAAAAGGACAAATATCAGCTTTTTCAATAAAGATGCAGGTAATTTCCTGGAAGAGATTACAGAAGATGAAATAAACTCTCCTGAAGTACTTTTTGTAGACCCTCCAAGAGCAGGCTGTAACAGAACATTTCTTAACTCAGTTGCAAAAATAAAACCTAAAAGAATTGTTTATATAAGCTGTAATCCCACTACCCAACAGCGTGACATAAAATTCCTTACAGAACACGATTACAACGTAGAAGAAATTCAACCTGTCGATATGTTCCCACACACTAATCACGTTGAAACAGTGGTATTGATGTCACGAAAAGATACTTGATTTTACTGGGATTGTGACTGCTAATAAAAGTATCAACTCAACCTTAAGTGTATTTAATTCGAGTTGATAGGATTAACAAAAGAGGAAATGTCATGAGTGATTTGATACAT
>JAXJXA010000159.1:0-4025 GCA_036307745.1 Acutalibacteraceae bacterium
CACCAGTACAGACACCAGCTCAGAAGCCACAGACACCAGTGCAGCAAGTTACAAAAGCTAAGGCTAAGCCACAGGGTAAACTGGTATCTAATACTAATAAAGGAGTTGCTTCTGCAAATGTTGGTGATCACATTATTCGTTCTGATGGCTCAATGTATGTATTAACTAAAGGTGATATTGATTGGGCAAAGAAAAAGATAGCACGTCAAACACAACAGGTAAATGAAAGCACTGTACGTGGTACTACTGAACAGATGAAAGCTGACATTAAAAATGGTAATGTAAAGCCTACATATAACGATGATAGTATTGCAGGTGCAACGCAGGAAGAACTTGATATTATGAAGTCTAAAGGTCTTTCTGATGATCTTTATAATAAAGGAATGCAGGCTATTAAAAACGGCAATGGTTTAACTGATGATGACCTGGCGTTTATGAAACAGTTTGACCAGTATAGACAACAGGTATCAAGTAGGCAAGCATACAGTCCAGAAGCTAAGAAGTTTATAACTGATCAAGCAAATGTAGCAAGGTACAGAAAGCTGTATCAGCGTAAAAAGGGCACTAAATAGTAAATAAAAGACCAATCAAAGATATAGTATTATAAGAGGTGTATATGTCAGTTTATACGTCAACAGTAAACACAGCAAGAAATGTACGTGATACTGCTATTAGTAAAGCAAATACTGCTGAGAAAAATGCTAAATTGCAGTATAAACAGGCACTTAATTCTGGTGACCAAGAAGCAATTAATATTGCGGAAAAGACAATAAGAGATGCAAAAGCTGCTAAAGAACAGGCCCGTACTGAATATAAAATAACTAAAGACAAGGCAAAAAGCGACGCTAAGATTGTCAAAGAACAGGCACGTACTGAGAATAAAATACTCAAAGAACAGCGAAAAGCAGCAAATGAACAAGCTAAGGCAGACTCTGGCAGTGGTGATAATACTATGAGCAAGAATAAAAAAGGTTTAGGCTTACAGTTCTCTCAAAGCTTTTATGATAATATTGGTAACGCAGTAAAAGGGCAGCCTACAGGAAATCTTGCAGATGTAAAGTCAAAAGGTGCAGATGCACAGTCGCAGAACCTTAGAAATGCTGCAGCTACAAATCAGATGGAAGCTCAGCGGGCACAGCAGATTGCTAATCAGAATCCTTACGCTGAAGCTGGTAAAATGGCTTCTGTACAGAATGATGCAGAGAACAGACAGAATGTACAGAAAGCTGGTGTACTTGGTGCTGGGGCAGCACTTGCTCGTAAAACGAACACACCTAACATTCAATCAGAGAAACAGCGTGAAGACCAGCAGCAGAATGTTGCAAATCAGCGTCGTGAAGAAGAACAGGCAAATCAGCAGGAAGCTACAGAAAAAGGCAATGAATCAGAACAGTG
The DNA here is from genome assembly GCA_036307745.1 of Acutalibacteraceae bacterium. Classification (GTDB taxonomy): domain Bacteria; phylum Bacillota; class Clostridia; order Oscillospirales; family Acutalibacteraceae; genus CAG-964. The sequence goes on from JAXJXA010000159.1 coordinate 1,396, forward strand.
GCAGTTTAAGTCACGTGATTACACTGAAGACAAAGACCAGGCAGCTGCTCTTTCAAAAGGTGAACCAGTTCAGCCTGAACAGAAGCCAGAAGAACCAGTTCAGCCTGAACAGAAGCCAGAAGAACCAGTTCAGCCTGAACAGAAGCCAGAAGAACCAGTTCAGCCTGAACAGAAGCCAGAAGAACCTTCAATGCCTTCTGGTGAGCCACAGCATGTAATAAATGCTTTATTAGGGTCATCAAAAGGCGAAGATTTGAGGTCTGGCAAGGCAGACGCAGCTGATAAAGAACTATATGACTGGGCAATATCTCAAGGCGTTAAGCCTATTCAAGCTGGGCAGCATAAGAATGAGAATGATGTTAACAGCTGGGAACAGGAATTCATTGCAAATAATGGTGAAGCTGGGCAGAATGTAATGCAACAGTTGAGACAGGGACGTGCTGGTGCTGGTAATGATGCTTCCAGAAACTTCGGTGCAAATGAAATGGGTCAGATGAATAAAAGTATGACTGTTACAAATAACCCACCGTCAGATGCACGTGTAAAAGACATTAAACAGTGTCTCTGCGACGCACGTATGAAATGGATAAAAGAGGACTGGGACCGTGATGGTAAACCTTCACGTGAAGATATGATATGGCTTATTAAACAGAATGGGCTCTTCCATCACAATGATAGAGATTATGACCCTGATGATTATGATAATTGGGGTGATGAAGATGGTTCTATTCTCGGTGCTTATGCGGATAACATTAAGAATTATGTATATAACTATAAACCTGAAGCTACACAAGTAGACCCTAATATAGATCCTAACCAGGAGCATATTGGCCCTATGGCTCAGGACATTGAGCAGGTTAATCCTGCCTGTGTAAAAGAAACACCTGAAGGGGTTAAGACAGTAGACACCAGTAGACTTGCTATGATGAATGCTGGTGCAATTGGTGACTTAGCTCGTGAGATTCAGGACCTTAAAGTTCGTTTAGCTAAATTGGGGGTATAATATGGATAGCGGAACAGCGATGACATTACTTAAGCTCTTGTCTTCTGATAAGTTCAAAGGTGTTGCAAAAGGAGCTGCAGCAGGTGACAGAAGTGCACTTAGTATGCTTTTTAATGCTGCAGGTCAGCCTGACCCAACTGATGATGATCTTAAAGACCTTCAAAGTTTGGCTGGACTATTTGGTACTGTTATTGATGATACAGGAGATAAAAATAATTTTCAGTCTGATTGGGCTAATCCTGCTACAATGGACCAATTACACCGTGAACGAAGGAACATGCGTAATCTTCTTACAGGTACACCAAAAGAAATGGCAATTAAAGCTGGTGTACAGGCTGTAGGACAGATTGCACGTGCTGCTGGTGACATAGCAGCTAACGATGGCAACAGGCTTGCTGCTGCTCTTATGGCTGCAAACCGTACAAACAGTGCTAGACAGAATGATATTTATGGACCAAGTAGAAAAGAAAAAGCTACTGAAGCTTGGGGACAGGACAGAATTAGACGTGGCGAAAGAGGTAGAATCATTGGTAAAGCTGTTGGTGACTTTGTTGACAAGGTTCTTGGAACTTATCAGGTTGCAGATGCAACAGCAGGCAATGCTGCTTTAACTAGAGAACTTGCTAAAGAAGGCATGAGCTCAGGTGCATTTGACCAGCTAGGTAGAGGTGTAACAGCTACTAAGAACATGATAAAATAGGAGACTAATATGGCATTAAGTGACGACAAGAAAAAAGAAACGGCTGAAGCTGTCAATAATAAAAAAGACCAGGCTGTCTCTGAAATACATGATGCTAATAAAAAAGCTGCTGATGAAACTCGTAAATATGAAGAAGAACAGCATAAAACAGATAAAAGTAAGCTTGACCCCAATGCTGATAAAAATGTTGCAAAGGGCGAAAGTCAGTATGGTATGTTCAATGACCGTGACTACAGCACTACTTTAAGGCTTGCCAGAAAAGCTGATAGGTATAACAATAGACCTACAGAGCATGTTATGGGTATTGGTACACGTAAGACTGGTGGTAATAAAGACTATGGCCTTGGTTATGATAGACCTAAGATCCAGACAATGGAAACAAGGGCAATGGATCAGGCTCAGCAGCTTGACACACAGCAGAAAAGTGCTGCTATTGCTTTACAAGATGCTGTTAACCGTAAAGACCTTGAAGCATTTAAAATGGCTTATATGCAGTTGCATGGTATTGCTCTTTCTGACCGTGATGCTACACTTGCTATGACAAACATGATAAGAACCTCTGAAACACAGCAAATACTTGCACAAGGTATGGACTACTTCAAAAGGGCTTTTGGTACAGAGACAGGTACAGCATTGTATAATCTCAGTCAGAGTGAAGACAATTCAATGCTTGCAAATATGCTTGGTCAAATTATTACTGGTGGTGTTGTACCACCTGAGAAAGGTGAGGTATTCTTGCAACAGGCTACTGATGAACTTGCTAAAGAATATCAGAAGCAAGGTAAAGATAAAAATACAGCATATATGCTTGCAAATGCAAAAGTTACAAGTGACCTTTGGCAATATGATAACATGCAGCAGGCTATACTTGTGCATAATAATAGGTTTGGCTATCGGAAGGGTGCAAAGACAGCTAAGCAAGAAGGC
>JAXJXA010000160.1:0-3107 GCA_036307745.1 Acutalibacteraceae bacterium
CCACAAAGGCTCATATATCCCTGTAAACTAAGCTCACAAATTTCACCTTGAAAGTTAACGCTTTGCACAAAGCCCGTTACCTTAAAGTGCTTTTCCTTTTCGCCAAGGCTGACCGTTACCATATCACCGATTTTATAGTTTTCCCACAGTGCACTGCCAAGGGCTATTTCGTCTGCATTTTCAGGGTTTTTTCCCATATAACACACATCGTTTTTCACTCCGGAGAAGTCCTCGCAGACAAAAGTGGTAACGATACTATCACCAATTTTAATACTGCCTGTTGTATATTTCAATGTGCTTTCCACCGAGGAATCTCCTTTTAAAATTTCTTCAAGCTCCTCTGTATACCCTTCCTTTGGAGTGATAATTACATCAGGAGTTTCTTCCGATAAAGCCGACATAAAATTATCAGGTTCAACTACTACATTGTAGAATAATGTACCCGAAAAAGCGATTAGCACAGTTAACACAAAGGACACCAGAAACAGCAATACGTTCTGTTTTTTGCAGGCAAAAATCTGCTTCATAATAAGCAAAAACTGCGTGTTGCCCTTAGTGGATTCAAGAGGAAAATAATTTTTCCTGTTCAGTTTTGAGCTTGTGTTTCCTCTCAAACCGTCAATAGGCTGTATCTTTTTAATCTTTTTTGCTGATACAAAAGTAAAAAATGTTACAACACCGCTTAAAACAATCACAGCGCACAGCAGGCTTCGCACATCAAAGTTAATTGTAAAAGAGAAGCCCGACTGAATTGTGAGCACCTGTGAAAGCACAGGCAAGGCAGCATAAGATAACACTACTCCCAACAAAGCAAACAGCACTGTAACCATTGTATAGGGCAAGGTAATGCTTGCAACAATCTGTCCGCTTGTATACCCTAAGGCTTTCAGTACGCTCATATTAACTATCTCGGATTCTATGGCGTTCTTGACACGGAAATTGCTCAAAAACACACTGACAATCAATATAATCATAGCAAAGGACACTAAAAGAAGAATCAGCAGGTTACAAACCATAGTTCTTGTACCTTTGACGCTTACGCTGTCAAGGTTTGAAACAACCGTTACTCCTTTCTCTTCACATATACTGCTTATATCGTTTTTTATCTTGTCAAGTTCTGCATTCTCGTTAAGGCTCAGAGAATATTCCATCATAAGAGAGTTTTCCAATTCATTGTAAAGGCACAGGTACTCTTCTTCAGGCAAATATGTACACATCAGCCCCGAACCATAGTTACCATACTGCATTTCTTCGATGATGCCTGCTACTGTAAATCTGTACTCTGTTCCCTCAATTACATATACAATTTCTTCACCTAAAGAAAACTCACCGAACTCAGCCACATAAAGAGAAATATATATAGGGTTATCATACGTTTTCTCACTTTCTGCCTTAATCTCAAAGCAATTGAGACACCTTTTAGCATCAAGATTATAGAACATTGTATTCATGGAAAAGTCAGCATCTTGGAACTTCTTGACCACAACCTCTGCCAGAATTGCTTCGTGGCTCTCGACCTTTGTTACTCCGTCCATCTCAGTTATGGCTTTTGAAAGTTCTGCATTGTCCTGAAATTTCGGGATACAAACATTTACCGAAGCAGTATGAAGATTTTCAAACTTCTTGTCATATGCCTTATCCACCTGAAGCAGCAGAGTAGCTGCACAGTTTAACATAAAAGCCGTTACCAGAACAATGATTCCAAAAGATATGTACGAAGATTTATCTTTCTTTAACTGATAAATAATCTGGCTCAGTATCTTTCTCATATTACCACCCCATTTCTGTTAAGAAGTTATTGAGGAGTGTTTCTCTGTGTCTATCCTCCTTAGTAAACGTACCTAAACTGCATTCGCCAAAAATTTTACCATCCCTGACATACAGCACACGATTGCCCCTTAGAGCAGTTTTCTTATCGTGAGTTACCATAATAATGCTCTGTCCCTCTTGGTGGAGCTTTGTAAACACATCCAGCACCGCTGTGGAGTTGTTGGAATTTAAAGCTCCTGTAGGCTCATCGGCAAACACTACCTCCGGATTATTTATAACCGCCCTGACGATACCTGCACGCTGTGCTTCACCGCCGGAAACCTGTGATGGGAATTTTTTACGTGTTATCTCCGGAATATTAACAAGGTCAAAAAGCTCTTCTGCACGCTTCACTGTATTCTTTTTATTATTCTCGCATAAGACTCCGGCTGTAAGTACATTATCCATCAGACTCATTTTGTCCAGAAGATAAATCTGCTGAAAAACAAATCCACAGTTCTTTCTTCTGAAAACCGCTAACTTATCGTCGCTGAGAGTAGTAATATTCTTACCATTGAAATAAACCTCGCCAGAGGTTGGTCTGTCCATTCCTGAAAGTGAATACATAAGTGTAGACTTGCCTGCACCTGACGAACCCATAATCACAGTAAAATCCCCTTTATATATATCAAGGTCAAGATTTTCAAAAATCGTCTGCTCAGTATCCGCTGTCAAAAAGCTTTTCTTCAAAGCCTTTGCTGAAATAATTGTTTCTTTTTTCGATGTCATACTAACGCCTCCGTTTGTTGTTTTTATTTCACAGGCTCATTCTATAAAAGTCTACAGCGTAGCACTACCAACATCTGTTTACAAACGTAAAAAACGTATGCTACTTAACGTAGCATCCACTAAAAAACAAGGTTTTCTGGCTTTTTTGAAAAATCCACATCCTTCTGCTATTTCAACCTATCTCAATACCCAACATAAAAGTAACTCTTGCTTTTATATGCCAAATATCAACTTGTATTTTCTCAACACTTGCTACTTCCAAAAGTATATTTAATTTGTAGCATTTAAGAGTCTCTGCAACTCCTCTTTACTTGGCAAGACCGTCTGGTATTTGCTTGCGAAAATCTGCGTATTATCTTCCGGCAAAGTCATTTCTACAATAGCGTTATTCTTATCTTTACACAGGATTACACCGATTGTATTATTTTCGTCCGGTAGCTTTACTTTTCTATCGTAGTAATTTACATACATCTGCATTTGCCCGATGTCTTGGTGCTTCAATTCTCCAATTTTTAAATCAAACAATACAAAGCATCTCAAAAGACGATTATAAAATACAAGATCACATC
>JAXJXA010000161.1:0-5890 GCA_036307745.1 Acutalibacteraceae bacterium
GAGTATAGGTAAATGTGAAAAAAGTTGCCTCACTTTTGTGGGACAACTTTTTTTATTAAAAAATGGAGGTGTTACTGTGAAAAAAATAATGTGTTTATTATATGTAGTATTTTTTACCTTGTTATCAATAATTACCTTTTTCAATTATTCTAACTATTGTGAAATGCTTCCTTATGAGGGTTTAAAGGAAATAAATGTAAAACAATTTCGTGAGAGTTATACAAATAAGGAATATATAGAGCTTTTAGAAGAAAAAATGGCAAGCATCAATGCTGATTTGATGTATAGAACAACAGATTTTTCGGCTGAAAAAACCTCGTATATACTGTATAAAACCAACAATAAAGAGAATTTTTTGCATGAGTTGGATTTAAAAAATGGTGGAAGGATTTTATCTGTTAATCAATGTTTTTCAACATTATCTGGGGTTGAGGGCTTTGAAGTTTATCCAATAGGAATATCTTCAGCTGTTTGTGATGTTACAATTCAGGATTTCAGTTATTTGGAAAAATATAAACTTGACAGCTGCATATTTTATACTTCATCGGACGATGTTTATACTGTAATGAAAAGTTTGAAAGAGTTGGGACTGATAGTTGAACTGACAAACAGCGGTTATGGGCAGAGTATGAATGATATGCAGCAGCCGTATTTGCTGTTATTTGTACTTATGTGTCTTAGTATGGTATTTTACCTTTTATCACAAGGGAGAAAGTATGCTATAAAGAGAATGAACGGTTACACAGCAAAGGATGTTATTATAGAAGAATTAAAAAGAAACTTTACTATATTTGGCGTACTGTTGCTTATTATAGAATTTTTAAATTTTTTGTCGGTAAGTGTTTTATACAAAAATACTTTTATATCATATTTTATGTTTTCTATTAAGGATATACTGCTGTCTTTTATTGGTATACTGGTTATCTTCTTTGTTACAGCTATTTTTGTAGTAAAAACAAGTAATAATTACGGTTTATATCTGAAAGGCAAGAGTAAAAAGAACGCAATTTTTATAGTATCACTTATTTCTAAAATTGCGTTTTTATTTATGCTTGTTATAAATTTGTCTATATGCCTTAATTTTGTCAACAACTCATATTCTTTATTTGTTCAATCAAAAAATCTTTCATCTATTATAAATGACAGAGTTGTTACCAATTTATATGTAACAAAGGTGGATTTGGATAATGCTGATATATATGATGAATATATACCTAAATTTAATGAATTTTATGATATTACTGTTGATAAGTTTGATGGTGTATACATTAATAGCTTGAATTATCAAACCGCACCTGACGGAGTAAGCTCATTTGCAGAATATAGTGGACAAATAAATACAGTAATTAATAAAAATTATCTGTCAGTAAATCCGATACATAAAAAGGATGGTACATTAATATCTGAAGAGGATTTTGTTGACGGTAAGATAAATATATTGGTTTCTGAGAACAGAGGATACACTAAAGAGGATTTATACAATAAGTATTGTGATATAATGGAGATGTATATCGGCACTGCTAATATTAATGACTTGCATATGATTGTTTATAAAGAGGATGAAATAATAAATAGTTTTAATGCTAAAACGGGTCAGACTACGCTTGGACATCTGGATAATCCTGATATTTTTGTTTATGATTCTGAAATAATGACGGGTGAAATGCTTTCAGGTATGTCAAACCAATTTTATTTGCTAAAGGTTAATTCACAGGATGCTTATACAGAATTGCTACCATACTTGGAACAAGCGGGAGTTGAAGATGTTGTGCTAGATACACCTTTTCTTAAAAATACATTCTCTGATGAAATAAGTACATATGTACAGGATTTTGTTTATCAGTTGATTTTTTCGATGGTTTATTTAATTGCTGCCGTTATTCTTTCAATTTTTATGGCTAAAATTTATATAGAAAATAATAAGGAAAAGATAGCAATAGAAAAGCTGTGTGGTGTATCTTTCTTTGATATATATAAAAGGTATATTGCTTTATTAATAGGTATTATTTTATTTTTGATTGTGGCTTGTATTATTATGAAAGTATACTTCAGTATGGTAATAAATCCAATATGCTTTGTATTTATCATTATTTTGGATTTGATGGTATTTCTTATAACTGAAAGACGAATAAGCCGTAAAAATATTTTAAGTGTTTTGAAAGGAGAATAAAATTGAGTATTGTTAAATTGTCAAATATATCAAAGAAATATGACTCAAATGTAATATTTAATGATTATTCCTTAGAAATTGAAAAAGGGGAATTTATTATTATAACAGGCAAAAGTGGTGTGGGCAAATCTACATTGTTAAATATTATTGGTTTGTTAGATAAAGCTGATAGTGGTGATGTTGAAATTTGCGGTGTAAAGAACCCGTTTTTTCAATCAAAAGAGGGTAATAAACTTTTAAGACACCACATTTCTTATCTCTTTCAAAACTACGGACTAATGGAAGATGAAACCGTTATGAGAAATTTAGAGGTAGGTACAAAATACTTAAAGTTAAGTAAGGAACAAAAAAAGCAACAAATAAGTGAAACACTAAAGTTAGTTGGTCTTGAAAACTATGAAAATAAAAAGGTTTTTCAACTAAGTGGAGGTGAACAGCAGAGAGTTGCTGTTGCAAGGGTTATGTTAAAGCCATCCGAGTTAGTTTTAGCAGATGAACCTACGGGAAGTTTAGATGTAGAAAACAGAGATATTATCCTTTCATTGCTTAAATCACTAAATGAAAGTGGAAAAACCATTGTAGTAGTTACTCATGATAAGGATATAGAAAAATGTGCAACAAGATGTATAAAAATCTAAAATATATTGCAATTATATGTATTGCTTTTATTATAGTTATGGTTTGGGTATTGACAGCTAATTTTAAATTGATTATAATTTCAGGACAATCTATGGCACCAACATATGACAGTGGTCAATTGGTGATAATGCAGTATAATAAAACTGTTGAAAGAGATGATGTTATTGTATTTACCCGTGACAATAAAGATTACATAAAAAGAATAGTTGCGATGCCACAGGATTATGTAGAGCAAAAAGATGGATATTTGTTTATTAACGGTATAAAAACATATTATACATCTGAGAAAAATGAAAAAATTATAAAACTTGATGAAGATGAATTTTATGTTGTGGGAGATAATTTTGAGAATAGTAATGACAGCAGATATTTTGGGGCAGTTAATTATGAGCAGATATGCGGAAAAATAATATAAAGGTGGCATATATTTGGATAATATTTTTAATAATTATGAAATTACAGAGAAAAAGAATAATTTTTCGATTGTAATAAATATTGTTACGTGCTTTGTTTGTTGCAGTCTGGGGTTATTAGTTTTTTTTAAATTATTGCGAATGTTTAATTATGATGAATTGTACAAGAGAGGATTTTTGCAGCTGTCAGTATTGATATTTGTTGTTGCAATGGTGGCTGTCTTTTTCGTTGTGCGAAAGTTTGACATAGACTTTGAAAAGCCAACAGCTACTATACTGATTGTAATGTCATTAGCAGTAATAATATTTTCTGTTATATTATTTTTCAATGCTTCGGAGATTCTGTTTTACATTCTGGCAGTGATACTGTTAACTGGAGATTTGCTCTTATGTATTCTTACAAAATTGACTGCAAAAACCAAGATAATAGCAATAATTATAAGTGTATTGTCTTTAATTACAATAAATTCAGTTGCTTGCAAAAATTTAGAATACCAAGCAGAGAATTATTATTTTTCACTAAATAATGTTTATGTAACCGATGATTTTAGTGATAGAAATTGCTATAAAGGCAATATCGACGAGGGAGATTATAACAATATACAACAGATCGTAAATGATGTTTATACACATCAGATGATGCCAATAAAAAGTGTAAATGAATGGGAGGAAATGTTCAATCAGTTGTCAGTAAAAGAAAGTACAGAAAATAATATTACGGGCTTAATGTGTAGTGACAATGAATATAACTCATCATTTTTCAAAGATAACTCTCTGTTTCTTTGTTTGTTACCTCTGGAAAATGCAAATGATTATGTTAGTATTGATGATATTGTTGTTGCAGATGGTATGACATCACTGAGATATACATATTATAAAGATTCATCAGCTCAAAATATGGGTGAAGGATTTATACTTACGGTAATAGCTGTTGATAAAGAAAATGAAGAATTGCTAAGGAATGCTTCATATATTACTGACCTTGATGGAGAAACTGTTTGCAGTAAAAAAACAGTGGTTGAAGTATAATAAAAAGGCTAAAGACGTATAGTGTGTTTTTAGCCTTTTTTATTTTAACAAAATTTTGGATTGTTATACTGATAAAATCTGTCGTATACTGGAATTTATATACGATATATGATATAATAAATTTCAATTAAATAAAAGAAGGCGTTAAAATGAGTAATTTGAAAAATATAAAGCCTCTTTATAAAGGAATAATTTTAATTATACTGTCGGCTTTTTTCTTTGCTCTTATGAATATGTTTGTACAGTTGGCAGGAGATTTGCCATCGATACAGAAAAGTTTTTTCAGAAATTTAATTGCTTTTATTTTTGCAGGTATAATTCTGATTAAAGAAAGAAAAGATTTATCTGTGCCTAAAAACGCTATTGTACCCCTGGTGTTAAGAGCAATGTTTGGAACCGTGGGAATTCTATGCAATTTTTATGCACTTGGCGAGCTTGATTTGGCTGATGCTTCTATACTTAATAAAATGTCACCATTTTTTGCAATAATATTCAGTGTGTTTTTATTAAAGGAAAAGATAAAGCCGGCACAGTTCTTTATAGTTTTTGGAGCATTTTTGGGGGCTATGTGTGTGGTTAAACCCAGCTTTTCAAATACAGAGGCTATCCCTGCTTTTATAGCGTTGTGCGGTGGTATGGTTGCAGGACTTGCTTATACATTTGTGAGAATGTTGGGACAAAAAGGTGTTAAAGGTTCAGTAATAGTGTGCTTTTTCTCAGGATTTTCTTGCTTGGTAACACTTCCGTTTTTACTGTTTGATTTTACACCAATGACTATGGCTCAGCTTATATATTTACTTTTAGCTGGTCTTGCAGCAGCAGGTGGACAATTTACGATAACCTCTGCATATTGCTATGCACCTGCAAAGGAAGTATCAGTTTATGACTATTCTCAAATAATATTTGCGGCTACTCTGGGATTTTTTGTGTTTGAACAAGTACCGGACTTACTTAGCTGGATAGGATATTTTATAATTTGTGCAATGGCTATTATAATGTTTTTTTACAATAAGAGAAAACATTATAAAAATAATCAGGGAGGAATTAATCTTGAAAAAAATAGCTAGTTTTACAATAAATCACGATACACTAACCGAGGGTATTTATACCTCAAGAATTGATGGAGATGTGGTTTCATATGATATTCGTATGAGAAAGCCTAATAATGGGGATTTTCTTGCAACAGATGTACTGCACACAGTAGAGCATTTATTTGCAACCTTTGTACGAAACAGTGAATATGCTGACAGCATTATATACTTTGGCCCTATGGGTTGCAGAACAGGCTGTTACTTCCTTGTAAGAGATACTATCACACCCAATCAGGTGATAGAGCTTGTTAAATCAGCATTTGAATTTGTAAGCAACTTTGAAGGAGAAATTCCCGGAAGCAAAAAAGAAGAGTGCGGAAATTATCTTGATCACAATCTTCCCATGGCTAAGGAAGAAGGAGCAAGGATGTGCCATATTCTTGCAAATTGGACTGTGTCTGATTTAAAATATAAGGACTGATTGTTTTCACGTCAATCTAATTTAGTAATCTTTCTGTAACACATTCATAAAGCTAAATTTCTTAAACCAAATTCAGCTCATAATTAACAGAAATTTGTTATAAATTTGTAATTAAACAGACTTTCAA
>JAXJXA010000162.1:0-1971 GCA_036307745.1 Acutalibacteraceae bacterium
CATTGAGAATTGTTTTTCAGGTTAAAGGTGAAGGCACTAAAATCCTGTCACAAAGCAAAGTAGGAGATGAAATCGACATTCTTGCACCTCTGGGGCATGGCTTTGAAATTCCAGAAAATAAAAAAATTGCTTTTATAGGCGGCGGTATTGGTGTACCCCCTATGCTGTATAGTGCAAAAAAAGCTGACAATGCTATTGCAATACTTGGTTTCAGAAACAAAGACGCTATTATTCTCACTGAAGATTTTGAAGAAGTTTGTGAAAAGGTTTACATAACAACCGATGACGGCAGTGCAGGAATACACGGTTTTACAACCGATGTACTTAAAGAAATCGTAAATAATGTTGACCTTGTGTGTGCTTGTGGTCCTACACCAATGTTGAAAGCTATTGCACAGATTTGTAAAGATAACAGCAAACCTTGTCAGGTTTCTCTGGAAGAGAGAATGGGATGTGGTATTGGTGCATGTCTTGTATGTGCCTGCAAAACTCTTGACAAAAAAGGAAACACTGAGCACAGCCACGTTTGTAAAAAAGGCCCTGTATATAACGCAGAGGAGGTAGTTTGGTAATGGCAGATTTAAAGGTAAAAGTAGCAGGCATAGAATTTAACAATCCCCTTATAGCCGCTTCCGGAACATTCGGTTTTGGCAGAGAATACAATGAGTTTTATCCTCTTTCAGTTTTAGGAGGTATTTCCTGTAAAGGCATAACGCTTGCCCCACGCCCTGGCAACCCTGCACCCAGAATTGCTGAAACACCATCAGGTATTCTTAATGCTGTTGGACTTCAAAATCCAGGTGTTGACCATTTTATAAAAAAAGATTTGCCTTGGCTTAAAAAACAAGACACAGTTATTATTGCTAACATTGCAGGTAACAGCTATGAGGACTATTGCAAAATGGCAGAAAAGCTCTCCGATACAGATGTGGATATGATTGAACTTAATATCTCTTGTCCAAATGTAAAAAGCGGAGGAGTACAATTTGGCACTTCCTGCGAAAGTGTTGGAGCAATCACAAAAGCTGTACGTCAGTATTGCAAAAAACCTCTTATTATTAAATTATCGCCAAACGTTATGGATATTGTTTCAATAGCTCAGGCAGCTGAGGCTGAAGGGGCTGATGCTATCTCTATGATAAACACCCTTACAGGTATGCGTATAGATATAAACACAGGCAAACCAATTATAAGAAACAACACAGGAGGTTTGTCAGGTCCAGCCGTATTTCCTGTAGCTGTAAGAATGGTATACCAAGTTGCACAGGCTGTTAACATTCCTATAATAGGTATGGGAGGAATTTCAACCTGGCAGGATGCAGTTGAAATGATGATTGCCGGTGCAACAGCATTGCAGATAGGGACAGTTCTTTTTAAAGACCCTTATGCACCTGTCAAAATAAATGAAGGTATAAATAATTTCCTTGATGAAAAAGGACTCAAGTCTGTAACTGAACTTACAAAAACTATAAAACCCTGGTAAAGAATAATGATTATATTAGCAGTAGATTTAGGAAAAGCACGCACAGGACTTGCTGTGTGTGATAAAGGTGAATTACTTGCCTCTCCTCTTGGTATGATTGAGGAAAAGCAAATGGAAAAAGTTGCAGAAAAAGTTGCAGTTATAGCGAAGGAAAGAAAAGCTGAATTGATTGTGGTAGGATTACCTAAAAATATGGACGGCTCAGAAGGAGAAAGTGCCTTAAATGCCCGAGCTTTTGCAAAACAACTTCAGGAAATTTCTATGTTACCTATTGAAATGCAAGACGAACGTGGAACTACTATTACAGCTCATAATTTTCTCAACACCACTGATACCCGAGGTAAAAAACGTAAAAAGGTGGTTGACACTGTAGCTGCAACTATAATTCTCGAGGATTATCTTAATTACAGAAAAAACCAAATAAAAAATTGATTTTTATCAAAAATATTAGGTCGTATCTGAAAACTCAAAACAACTGTCTATTTCTA
>JAXJXA010000163.1:0-6234 GCA_036307745.1 Acutalibacteraceae bacterium
CCTTGCAGAGAATGATATTCATACTATGGAAATCTTCACAAATACTCTAAGTGAATTGAGCAACAGTTTTGCAAAAGATGTGAAAAAGATAATTGACCCTGAAAATATACAAATAACTTCAATTCATCCTTTTACCTCGGGGTATGAACATATTTTATTGTTTTCAGATTACTATAAGCGTTTTGAAGATACTATTGAGTTTTACAAGAAATATTTTAATTTTGCAGCACATCTTGGAGCAAAAATCATTGTTATTCACGGTGACAGACGTTTTGTAAATATGGGTGGAATTGCTGATGAGGAATATTTTTTAAGATACTATAAACTTGCACAAACAGCCAGAACAATGGGAGTTACAATAGCTCAGGAAAATGTTAATATGTTCAGAAGTCAAAGCCCTGAGTTTTTAAAAAGTATGAGAGAGTATCTTGGCGATAATGTAGATTTTGTATTAGATATAAAGCAAGCTGTACGCTCAGGAAATGACCCTTATGAAATATGTAAAGCTATGGGCAGCAGAATTATTCATCTGCATATTAATGATAATGATTCTCATAGTGATTGTCTTTTGCCGGGAAAGGGTACAATGGACTATTCAAAATTTTTTAGTCTTATGTGTCAACAAGGCTTTTCTGGAAGGGCTGTTATAGAGGTTTATCGCAAGAATTTTGAAAGTATAGAAGATATTGTAAATTCTTGTAATTATCTTAATGATACTTTCGGGGATTTATAGTCTTTAAAGATATATTTTTTGTTGAAATTTAACACTGTGTATGGTATAATTTACAGTAATACAAATACCATAGGAGGTGTTTTTGTGAAATGTCCATATTGCGGCTATGAAGAAAGCAAGGTTATTGACTCACGCTCAGCGGATGACGGTGAGAGAATAAGAAGGCGACGTGAATGTTTAAAATGTAACAAACGCTTTACAACCCATGAGGTAATTGAAACTGTACCTATTATGGTTATTAAACGTGACAAAACAAGAGAACCTTTTAATAGAGATAAACTTAACTCAGGGTTAATGCGTGCTTGTGAAAAACGTCCTGTATCAGCAGAAACTATTGACAATATAATAAATGCTATTGAACGTCAGCTGCAAAATTCTCTTGAAAGAGAGGTTACATCGAAGAAAATAGGAGAGTACGCTATGGAACATCTTAAAATTGTCGATGAGGTTGCATATGTACGTTTTGTATCTGTATATCGCCAATTTAAAGATATTAACACATTTATGGACGAGCTTAATAAGTTATTGAAGTCTAAGTGAGTAGTATATAAAAGATTCCTTACGAATTGTTGCATATATCTGTGGTAGATGACAATATAATATTCAGAGGGAGCTATTTTATGAATAAGACTTCTTATAAGAAACGAATTAATAATTTTATTTCAAAGATTTACACAGGAAGTTTAGAGGATAATCTTTATTATATAAGTATTTTTATAATTCTTGCAGTGATTTTATTTTATATTATATTCAATGCTTTTGTGGAGTTTACAGGGCTTTATATGTTGCGTGAATGTGGTATGAAAAAAATTTTCGGAATTCCGTGTCCGGGATGTGGAGGCACACGAGCTTTAATAAGTATTTTTACAGGTAATTTACTTGACGCTGTTTATTATAATGCCTTTGTTGTTTATTGTACGATAGTGTATGCAGTGTTTTTTATCAGTCATACTATAAGCAAAATAAGTAGAGGAAGAATAAGAGGAATTTCATTTCAGGGCTGGTATATTCCGCTTGCATTAGTTATTTTACTTTTACAGTATGTTTTGAAACTTATATTACCTTGTTATACAATTTAATACTATCAGATAATGTACTCCGGATAGTGTGGAATATTTATATTATTTTTTGAAGGGAAGAGAATAATGGATAACAATAATAATACAAATAAACAGAATGATTATAACCCATATGGTAACTCACATAATGATGCTCTTGGGAATAATAGTCAATTTAACCAGCAGTATGGCACACAAAATAACTTGAATCAAGAGCAACAAAACAACGATATATTGAATAAAAATACTTATGGTGAGCAGTACAGTAATAGTTTTTATAATAAAGAGCAGTATAATAATACATACAATCAGAATAATACCAATGCATACGGACAAAGTCAGTATGATAATAATTATAGCCAGAACAATTATAACTCGCAATATGATAGCGGAGCGTATAATGGTCAGCAATATAATAATCAACTGTATAATTCTCAGACGAACTATCAATACAACAATGGTGTATCAGGTAATTCTCCCGGATATGGATATTCTATAGGAAGTATGGTTTGTGGTATATGTGGATTAATTAGTTGTTGGTGTTATGGATTTCCAGGTATTATTCTTGGAATAATTGCACTTGTTTTATACTTTAAATCGAAAAAAATGGATGGCGGAGTAGCTAACAGTATGGCAAAGGCAGGTATGGTTTGTGGTATAATATCTCTGATATTAGGTGTGATTTATGTAGCATATGTTGTTTTTGCTTTTGTTGTACTTGGAATTACGATGAACGATCCATCCTTTTACAGCGATTTTTACAGTACCGCATTAAAAAAATGATTGTATTTGATATAATTGGAATTTTATAATTAAAAATTGACATTAATTCTTATAGGTGGTATAGTATAAGACAAGATTATGCGGTTGTTTGCAGACAAATTGATAATTTTGATGAAATTTGTTTTTAAAGCAGACAGGCAAGTTATAATTCAGTTATACATATTGTTATTATAGGAGGATTTAGTTGTGAAAAAGTATAAAGTTGGTATCATTGGTGCAACAGGTATGGTTGGACAGAGATTTTCTCTTTTGCTTGAAAATCATCCCTGGTTTGATGTAGTTGCACTTGCTGCTAGTAAGCGTTCAGCAGGTAAAACTTATAAAGAGGCTGTGGGTGCAAAATGGGCTATGGCATCACCAATACCTGAAAAATTTGCAGATATGGTTGTTATGGATGCATCTGAGGTTGAGGCAGTTGCATCATTGGTTGATTTTGTTTTCTGTGCAGTTGATATGAAAAAGGACGAAATAAGAGCTCTTGAAGAGGCTTATGCTAAGGCTGAGTGTCCTGTAATGTCTAACAACAGTGCTCACAGACACACACCTGATGTTCCTATGATTATTCCTGAGATAAATGCAGATCACGCAAAGATTATTCCTTCTCAGAGAAAGCGTCTTGGTACAAAGAAAGGTTTTGTTGCAGTTAAATCTAACTGTTCATTACAAAGTTATGTACCTGCTGTACATCCTCTTATGGATTTGGGTGTTAAGAAGGTTCTGGCTTGTACATATCAGGCTATTTCAGGTGCAGGTAAAACATTTAACACATGGCCTGAGATGGTAGATAATGTTATTCCTTACATTGGTGGCGAGGAAGAAAAGTCTGAGAAAGAACCTCTGAAGATTTGGGGACATATTGAGGGTGATCAGATTGTTGATACAACTGTTCCTTCAATCACATCACAGTGTATCCGTGTTCCTGTGAGCGATGGTCATACAGCTGCTGTGTTTGTAGAACTTGAGAATAAGGCTTCTATGGATGAAATTATTTCAAGATGGGAAAACTACAAGGGCAGAGCTCAGGAGCTTGAATTGCCAAGTGCACCAAAGCAGTTCTTACACTATTTCACAGAGCCTGACAGACCACAAATTAAAGATGAAAGAAATCTTGAAAACGGTATGGCAGTTTCTATTGGTAGACTAAGAGAGGACACACAGTATACAATCAAATTTGTGTGTATGTCACATAATACATTAAGAGGTGCCGCAGGCGGTGCAGTGCTTATGGCTGAGTTACTGTGTGCTGAGGGTTACCTTGACGACTAATTAACTAGACGGGGGTAATTATTATGAGCAAGCCTATTTTTACAGGCAGCTGTGTAGCTATTGTTACACCTATGAACCAGGACGGTTCTATAAATTATGATGAATATGGCAAGCTGATAGATTTTCAGGTTGAGAATGGCACAGATGCTGTTCTTGCTTGCGGAACCACAGGCGAGTCAGCTGTAATGGATCATAAAGAGCATTGCAGTGTTATTGAATATACATTAAAGAGAGTTAACGGCAGAGTACCTGTTATTGCAGGTACAGGAAGTAACGACACAGCTTATGCTATTGAGCTTACAAAGGAAGCTAAAAAGTTAGGTGCAAATGCTGTTTTGTCAGTTACTCCTTACTACAATAAAACTTCACAGGCTGGTTTGGTAGCACATTTTAATGCGATTGCTGATGCTGTTGATATTCCTATGATTGTTTATAATGTACCTAGCCGTACAGGTTGTAACATAAAGCCAGAAACATATGCAGAGCTTTGTAAAAATCCTAATATTGTTGCTACAAAAGAAGCAAGTGACAAAATTGGTGATGTAGCTAAGACACTTGCACTTTGTGGCAGTGATTTAGATGTTTACACAGGCTGTGATGATATGACAGTTCCTGTAATGTCTTTGGGTGGTAAAGGTGTAATCTCTGTTTTTGCAAATGTTATGCCAAAAGAAATGCACGATATTGCACAGCTTTGTCTTGATGGTGACTACAAGAAGGCTGCTGAAATGCATCTTCACTATCTTGAACTTATGAATGCTCTATTCTGCGATGTTAACCCTATTCCAGTAAAAGAAGCTATGAATATGATGGGATATAACTGCGGAAATTGTAGACTTCCTCTTGTAACATTGAGCGAAAAATCATACGCTTACCTAAAGGCTGTAATGGAGAAATACGGATTGACAAAATAAACTATATTTTTTAAGTAAGCTGTATTGTAAGGGAAGTGTAAAAAATGACAAATATAATTTTAAGTGGCTGCTGTGGAAAAATGGGCAGAGTTATTGCCAGGGAAATTGAAGCCAGAGATGACTGTAAGGTTGTAGCCGGTGTAGATATTGTTTCTGACAGTTCACTTGGATTTCCTGTATATGACGATTTTAGTAAAATTCAGGAAGATGCAGATTCTATTATAGATTTTTCAAATCCAGCGATACTAAAGGGACTGCTGGCATTTGCTACTGCTAAAAAAGTTCCTGTTGTACTTTGTACCACAGGTTTTTTACCTGAACAAGTAACTGAAATTAAGAAAGCATCTGAAAGAACAGCAATTTTCTATTCAGGCAATATGTCACTGGGAATTAATTTGCTTATAGAGCTTTCAAAAATGGCAGAGAAGGTTTTGGGAACAACCTTTGATGTTGAAATAATAGAAAAGCACCATAACCAGAAACTGGATGCTCCAAGTGGTACCGCTTTAATGATAGCAGACGGAATTTCAGAGGTAATGGAGCAAGAGCCGCAGTATGTGTATGATCGCCATTCTTACAGAAAAAAGAGGGAAAAGAATGAAATAGGAATACACGCTGTACGTGGTGGAACAATAGTAGGAGAACATCAGGTTATCTTTGCAGGTCACGATGAGGTTCTTACATTGACTCACCAGGCACAGTCTAAAGAAGTTTTTGCAATAGGTTCAATTAATGCGGCTATATATTTAAACGGAAAAAAACCTGGTATGTATGATATGTCAGATATGCTTCAGGGTAAATAAATCAGTTGGGAGTTGTAATAAATGAGTGCAAAGGTAACCGTATCTAATGATATAACCCTTGTTACACTGCATAATGCCCCGGCGGATATGGATTTTATTGCTACGGTATTCGAGGAAATTGCCAAGTTGAATATCGATATTGATATGATTTCACTATCACCGGTACAGGGCAGTACCACATCTGTTTCTTTTACAATTAAAGATGATGATTTGATGTCACTTTTAAGTTATACATCAAAGTTGAAAAGTAAAAATATTAAGCCTGTGGTAAGCAGTGGCAATTCCATTATTAGCCTTATGGATGACGAGATGGAAGATAAACCCGGTGTAGCGGCTAAAATTTTTAGAGCTATAGCAAATTCAAATGTTGATATAAGAATTGTTTCAACATCACAAATTCAAGTGTCTGTACTTGTTACTGATGCTGTATTTGAACAGGCATACAGTGCGTTAAGCGATTGTCTGAATTCATAAAATAATGTTATGAAAAAGGGTGGTTTGTAACCGGTGTGTGCCGGATGCAACCGCCCTTTTATTGTAAAAACGAGGTGAATATTTAATGAGTGAAAATTCAAATGGGAAAAAAGAAGAAACAACTCAAGCAGATAATATAGCAGAAGTTGTCAAAAAGGAAATAAAAACCGAGAAAAATTTAAAAGCTAAAAAAGCTAAGAAAA